>MGUX01000153.1 GCA_001800185.1 Elusimicrobia bacterium RIFCSPLOWO2_12_FULL_59_9 | reverse complement strand
ATCGGCACCGAAGCGGTCGCCAAGGCGCCCGCCGACGGCTACACGCTGCTGATGACCGCGACCACCCTCGTGCAGAGCGCGGTGCTCAACAAATCCGTGCCCTACGACCCGAAGGCCATGACCCCGATCGGCCTTGCCGCGGTCGGCAACCTGTCGCTGGTCGCCAACCCGTCGGTGCCCGCGCGCTCGGTGGCGGAACTGGTCGCTTTGGCCAAGGCGCGTCCGGGACAGCTCAACTACGCCTCGCCGGGCAACGCGACGCCGCACCATCTGGCGATGGAACTGCTGAAGCTGCATTTCGGCATGCAGCTGGTGCACGTGCCCTACAAGGGGACCGCCGGCGCGGTGGCCGACATTCTCGGGGGGCAGGTGCAGCTCATGTTCCTGCCGGTGCATGTCGCGCTGCCGCAGGTGCAGGCCGGCAAGCTCAACATGCTCGCTTCCGGCGGCGTGCAGCGCTCGCCGGCGACGCCCGAGGTGCCGTCGCTCGCGGAGGCGGGCGTGCGCGACATCGACGTGGATATCTGGTACGCGCTGCTCGGCCCCGCGGGGCTGCCGCGCGACGTGGTGGCGCTGCTCAACGCGGAGCTCGCGGCCATCCTCGGCGATGCGCAGACCCGCGCCGGGCTGCTCAAGCAGGGCCTGAATCCGCGCACCGGCACGCCGGCCGAGCTCGCCAAGCTCATCGAGAGCGACCTCGAGCGCTGGGGCCGCGTGGTGCGCGAGGCGCGGATCACGGCCGACTAGGCCGTGACCCGGCCTGCGGACGCCCCTGGGACGCACGTCGCCTGCAGCGGGTAAATCGCCGGCGGCCCGCATCAGGAGGCGCGCACGCGCGCCAGCGTGGCGCGCGCCTGGTCCACCACCGGCGCGTCGATCATGCGCCCGTGCAGCGCAAAGGCGCCGCGCCCTTCGCGCAGCGCCGCGTCGAAGGCCGCGATGATTTCCTTCGCGAGCGCGATTTCGTCCGCGGTGGGCGAATAGACGCGGTTCGCCGCCGCGACCTGCCTGGGATGGATGCAGGTGCAGCCGGTGAAGCCCATGGCTCTCGCTTTTTCGAGCAGCCGCGAGAACGCCTCCATGTCCGCGATTTCCGTGAGCGGCACCGGAACCCCGAACGCGGCGAGCCCGCGCGCGCGCGCGGCGGCGGCGAGCAGCTGCGCGGGCCAGTCGAGCGCCGCCTTGCCCGAGGCGATGCCGAGCGCGCCGCAGTAATCCTCGCTGCCGAAGGCGAGGCCCGCGAGGCGCCCGCCCGCTTTGGCGATGTCGACGGCCGCGAGCACCGCGCCGGGGGATTCCAGCATCGCCACCAGCCGCGCCGCGCTTGGGGCGAGCTGCTTGCCGGCGGCGCGGACCTGCGCCGCGGATTCCACCTTGGGCAGGAATACCGCGGCGACCGGGGAATGCGCCGCCGCGTCGAGATCGTCCGCGGCCAGGTCCGGGGCCGCATTGACGCGCACCATGACCGTCGCGCCGAGCGCGGCGAGGCGGCGCGCCGCATCGGGCAGGCGCGCACGGGCCTCCCGCTTGTACGCCGGCGGCACCGAATCCTCGAGATCCAGCAGCAGCGCGTCGGCGCCGCGCTCGTGCGCCCTGGCGATGAACCGCTCGTCGGCGAGCGGCACGAACAGCGCCGAGCGCAGGGTGAGCAGGTCGAAGGTCGCGTTCAATGGAAGGAGAATTGGTGGGCGGTACTGGGATCGAACCAGTGGCCCCTGCTGTGTGAGTCTAGCAGGTGGCGTTGCGGTCGTTCTGGTTCAATAACTTACGCTACACGGCTTCGCGCCGTAGCGACCGCAGACGCCAGAAAGCGCCTTAAGCTGTCCTAAATGTATGCCCACTTTTCGCCCCAGTGCGAAAAATCGATTTCTCCGGCAGTGGTCAGTCAGGAATGCGGCGGGCAAGCTTCGCCAGCAGTTCTTCGGCAGAAATCGTCTCGCCGCGATCCGCCTCGGCGATGGATAGCAGGAGTTCGGCTTCTTCTTCGGGGGACAAGGTAAAGCCGTTCTCGTCGTCCTTGGTCAACATGGCTAAAAGATTACTCCGATAAGGCACGTAAGCAAAGCGGTTGACCACTGTATCTCTTAGCGATACACTGCGTCATGATCAAGAGCTTCCGGCACCGGGGCATCGAGCGGTTCTTCCGTGAAGGCTCGAAAGCCGGAATTCAGCCGAAGCACGCGAAGCGCCTGCGCTTGCAGCTGGGCCGGTTGGACACGGCAAGAAGCGCGGACGACATGATTATGCCGGGCTGGAAGTGTCACTTGCTGAAGCACGGCGGCCTCGCCGGACATTGGGCCGTGTGGGTTGACGAGAATTACCGTTTGACTTTCACGTTCGAGGGTACCGACGCGGTGCTTGTGGACTATCAGGACTATCACTGAGGACATAGACGATGACCAAGACGCGTATGCACAATCCCCCGCACCCCGGGGAGGTTCTCCAGGACACCGTGCTGGCCGAGGGCCGGATCTCCGTCACGGAGTTTGCGGAAAAGCTCGGCGTTTCGCGGGTAGCGCTGTCCCGCATGGTGAACGGCCGCGCGGCCGTTAGCGCGGACATGGCCCTGCGCTTGGCGGCGGCGCTCGGAGGCTCGGCCGAGTCGTGGCTTCAAATGCAAGCCGCCTACGACCTGTGGCAAGCGGGGAAACGGCGCAGGCCGAAGGTTCAACCGCTCAAGCTGGCGGCGTAGCGAGGCCCGGCTACCAGCTTGAGTGGGTCCAGGCGGGCAAGGAACCCAAGGACTGGAAGCCGATTGATTCGTGTGGTGGGCGGTACTGGGATCGAACCAGTGGCCCCTGCTGTGTGAGTCTTGCAGGTGGCTTTGCGGTCGTTCCGCGTCAATAACTTACGCTACACGGCTCCGCGGCGGAACGACTGCAAGTGCCGGAACGTGTCTGAAATGGTCCCACTGGTGGCCCCACTTGTCGCATCAGCGCAGAATTTGCGCGACGGCGGCAGTGGCCACTCCTTAATGTCGGCGTTCGGCGGCGGATTCAACCGGTCAGCGCGAAGCAGTCGCGCGTGATCCATTAGCCTTGGGCAGCTTCGCGCTACGGTGCTTATGTCGCGTCGCAGGCCATTATTAGGAAAGCTACTTGCGCGTCGCGTCGCTTTTCCACGGCGCGACGCAACTGATGTTGCCGATATTGTTCGAGCCATACACAATTTGCCCCTTTTCATTGCGGCTATTAGGCACGTTATACGGCGTATACAAGTAACACACCACGCCGGTTTCGGCGTCGATAAAGCGCTGGATCGCGGTGTCCTGCAACGGGCCGCCGAATTGCGCGGTCAGCGTCATCGGTGGCAGCCTGGGCGAAGGAGCAGGCGCAACCGGCGCAGGCTGCGTGGTAGCGGGTTTGGGTGGAGGCGGTGGAGTTTGCGCCTCAACGCGCAGGACGGCGCCGCACCACAACAGAGGAAACATCCAGCGATAAGTTTTCATGGCGATCACCGTGATAAAAAAATGATCTCCGGCGGGAGACCGCTCTCCAACCTGCCTCGTTATCCAATCAGAACTTGAAGCCCAGACCGATGCGCGAACCGATTTTGCCGCCCGATTGCGCCACGCCCGCCGACAATGTCAGGTTATTGGTGATGGCATGGCCGAAGCCCGCGCCAATGGCAATTTCGCCGTTAAAGTGCCCCACCCCGATGCCGACGCCGGATTCACCCGCCGCCAGATTAGGGATGGCCTGTACCGACGCCATCGCAATGGCCGTACCGCGTGAGGCCAGCCGTTCAACGTTTTGAATTGCCGCGCTCGTGCCGCTGGTGATGGCGTTCAACTGATCCACATTCACCGCGTCCGTGCCCAGCACGCCGGGCGCCACGTTCTGGATGGTGCGCTCGCCGCCGGCAAAACCTACCGACACCGAATTGGCCGAAGACGTCACCGAGCCGTTGCCCAAGGCGACGGAATTGGCGTGCGAGGCGACGGCGCCCGCGCCGATGGCGATGGCATTCGTGGATCGCGCATTGGCGCCGGTGCCAATGGCGATGGCGCTCACGGCGTTATCGTTGACCACAGCCCCATCTCCGATGGCGATCGACGACGTCGCGCCCGCACCCGTCGAGGATTCCGCGCCCATGGCCAGACTGCGGTTGCCACTGGCAGTGTTGCCGTACCCAATCGCGCTGCTGCTCTCGCCGCTAGCACTGTTGAAGAGCCCGACCGCGCCGCTGTACTGGCCGCTGGCAGTGTTGCCGTACCCGATCGCACTGCTGCCTTCGCCGCTGGCAGTGTTGCTGTTCCCGATCGCGCCGCTGTACTGGCCGCTGGCAGTATTGCTGTTCCCGATCGCGCTGCTGCTCTGGCCGCTGGCAGTGTTGCTGTTCCCGAACGCGCTGCTGCTCCCGCCGCTGGCGGTGTTGAGGTGCCCAATCGCGCTGCTGCTGTTGCCGCTGGCGGTGTTGAAGCTCCCGATCGCGTTGCCGCCATCGCTGCTAGCGGTGTTGCTGAAGCCCATCGCGCTGCTGACCTGGCCGCTGGCGGTGTTGCTGTTCCCGAGGGCGCTGCTGGATCCGCCGCTGGCGGTGTTGCTGTTCCCGAGGGCGCTGCCGGACAGGCCGCTGGCGGTGTTGGCGTGCCCGACGGCGCTGCCGGACAGGCCGCTGGCGGTGTTGCCGCGCCCGACCGCGCTGCTCCTGTTGCCGCTCGCGGTGTTGATGAACCCGACCGCGCTGCTTTCCTCGCCGCTGGCGGTGTTGCCGCGCCCGACCGCGCTGCTGTTGCCGCCGCTGGCAGTGTTGTCGCGCCCGACCGCGCTGCTGATGTCACCGCTGGCGGTGTTGCGGAACCCGACCGCGCTGCTGCTGTCACCGCTGGCGGTGTTGCGGAACCCAACCGCGCTACTGTCCATGCCGCTGGCAGTGTTGCCCTGCCCGACCGCGCTGCTCGAACCACCGGCTGGGCTACCGCCAACATTATTGGCGATGCCGCAAGCAAAGGCGGAGGCGACACCGTCATCCGTGCTACCGCCATTGCCCCCCGCACCATCTGCATCGCAAACAAGCGCCCGCGCCGGCAGGGCGGACAACGCCAGGCCGAGGGCCAGCGCGATGGGGGTGAGCTTGCGTAACGCGGATACGGCTTGCTTGCACATGGTGGTCGTCCTTTTTCTGCTTGAACAACGGGTGCGATGATTCATCAGCACGGTACGCGTGAGCACCTCGCATAGCAAGCCTGACTGTGGTGCTTAATCAAACTGTCCGACGCTGCGGCGGAATCGAGGGCGGGTTATCCACGGCGCGCGCCGCGACCGGGCTGCGACCCTTAGAATCGCAAGGCCCGATAGCGGGAATTCGCGCGCGGTGGGTAACTCGGCTATCATAGGTATCCGACACCTACTGAGGCCCACCATGACGGATGAGCAACTGCGCGACCTCAAGAAGACAATCGACAAGGCGACCGCGAGTTTCAAGGGCGACATCACGCAGCTCGAGGCTGCGATCGGGCTTGCGTTCGTCAGCGAGCACATGGGGTGGAAGCCAATGATGCTGGTGCACGATGCTCGGACGATCAAGAAGTACGAGGAGATCATACAGCTGGGGCGAAAGGACTTCAGCTACAGGAACCCCAACCTGGCGCCGGAGATCGGCCCCAAGGCGTCCAAGCTGGTGGCGTGGGAGCTGGTCCAGAAGGGCCTGAGCTTCTGGCGGGCGGTGCGCGGGCAGGAGCCGGGGGTCAGGCAGCCGACCGTCCGGGGAGCCAAAGCGTAGGGAATCAGGCCCTATTGACTTAATAGGTAGCGAACCCCTGTAGTGGTAGGTATGAGTTACCTACTGTTATGGGGGTTCTGTGTTTCCGGGTGAGGCGCGGCGGGTGGCTCCGGGCGCAGCCGCCGCAGGCGGCCCGCCCGGGGCCCTTGCCGTTAGACTTGACCAAGGGACATATTCCGACGAGATCAGGGAACGGACCCTGACTAGGACGCCTCGGGGCTTCCGCGGCTACCGGGCAAAGCTGATTGACTACGGCGGAGGGCTGGCGGAGGCGGGCTTCGCGTTCATCGGGGAGTTCCCGAGGTCAAAGGGCATCCGGGGCGAGTCGAAGGATCGCGAGGAGAACGAGAAGCGGGCAGGGCGGCGGGCGAGGAATCGCGTTCGGCAGCTGGTCCTTGCGGCACAACTGGATCACCTGTTGACCCTTACCTATCGGGACAACGTAGAGGACTTCGCGCAATCCTCGGCCGATCTCGCGAAGTTTGAGCGCAAGGTCCGCGCTACCTATCCGGCTTTCCAGTTCGTCGCGGTTCCCGAACGGCAGAAGCGGGGAGCATGGCATTGGCACCTCGCGGTGCGCGGGTGGCAGGACGTTACGTTTCTGCGGTCCACCTGGCAGGGCATCGTAGGGGAAGGGAACATCGACGTAGAGCCTCCGCGACATGGTTCCGGTAATCCACGGCTCGCGCTATGTCGATACCTCTCCAAGTATTTATCGAAAGAGTTTGGCGGTCCGGGCACGCTGAATCGGCATCGCTTCCGCGCGTCGCGCGGGATCGACGTTCCGCTACGGTTCGTCCGGCTCGGAACTCGGACCATGAGCGGCGCGCTGGAGGCCACTCGCGGGCTTGTGGAGAGCGTTGCCGGGATCGTCGGCTATCACTACATGAATGACGAATACGGGGCCGGGGTCGTGTTCTCGTGGGACCTCAATGGCAGATGATCGTCTTGCCTATTCGCTGCGGGAAGCTGCTGAAAAACTCGGGGGCGTCTCGCTTCGCACAGTGCAACGGCTGGTTGCATGTGGTGGATTGCCTTCCGTCCGGGTTGGTCGTCGAGTGCTTATCGCGGCTGAGGCGCTGCGAAGGTATGTGGCAGCGCCCGACGAAGTTGCGCATAATCAGAAGTGCGCGGAGCCGGTAGCGTGGAAAGGATCTAGTCCATGCTATTCAAACGCGCAGGATCTGCGTTCTGGTATGGCCGCTTCCGGGACGCAAGCGGCAAGAGAGTTAAGCGGTCTACTGGTACGGCTGACAGGCGGGAAGCGGGGGAGCTTGAAGGGAAGTGGCGGCTAGAGGCTCGGCAGCAGCGTTTGTGGGGCACTCAGCCGCGCTTTACCTTCGATGAGTTGATGCTGCGATACCTGAAAGAGACGCAAGGCACAAAGCGTAGTGCGGAGCGTGATGCTTGGACGGTAAAGCGGTTGCATCCCTACTTCTCGGGCTGGGTGCTGAATGAACTCAAGCGGGCCGACGTGCGGAGCTACATCGCATCGCGCAGGGCTGCGGGAGTGAAGGGAAGCACCGTCAACAGGGAACTAGGGCTGCTGTCAGTGGCGTTCAACAGGGCGCGCCTCGATTGGGACTGGGAGATTCCGAATCCGGCCCAAGGGATGCGCGAACCGGAGAGCGAGGGAAGGCAGGTCTATCTGACGCGGGAGCAGTTCGAGTTGCTGGTGTCGGCTGCTTCCCGGCAGAAGCGCGCCCCGTACCTGGCTGATCTGATAACCGTCGCAGTAATGACGGGCTGCAGGAAGGGCGAGCTGCTCGGGCTGGAATGGTCGCGGGTTGATTTTGAGGCGAGCGTGATACGTCTGCGGGCGTCGGATACGAAAGCGGCGAAAGCGCGGCTCGTACCGATCAACGAAGCGGCGCGGGAAGCCTTGCTGCGGCGGTTCCAGTACCGGTCGGAGCGGTGCCCGGAAGCGGCTTGGGTGTTTTGCGGTCCGGACGGTGAGCGGATCGTGTCGGTGAAGTCGAGCTATAGGCATGCGTTGCAAAGCGCGAGGATCGCCGGAGTGCGCTTCCATGATCTGCGGCATACCTGCGGGTCGTGGTTGGCCCAGAAGGGCGTCCCGATCGGCCATATCGCGGCGATACTGGGTCATAGCACCCTGCGAATGTCCGAGCGGTACTCGCACCTGGCGCCGGCGAATGCTCGCGATGCGGTGGCAATGTTGGAGGGGGTACCCAAACCGGTACCCAGTGCGGTAGCAGGAACAATTGCTACTGATGGAACTGCTTGATTCAGATGGTGGGCGGTACTGGGATCGAACCAGTGGCCCCTGCTGTGTGAGAGCAGAATAACACAGTTTTTGAAGTCCGGGGCCATCCAACACAATCCACTGATCTCATAGGGAGAATCCGCGAGGTAATCCTACACAGTCCGCTTGCGTCCAAGGCCGTATCGTTTCATACTTGTTTCATACTAAGCCCTTTGGAGCGACGCTATGACCGTGCACTTGCACCGCGTTGATGCCCGCAACCGCCTGAAAGCTCGCCGGGACCCCTACTGGCAGCGACTCACGCAAGGCCGGCATATTGGCTTCCGCCGCCTGACTACAGCCTCCCCGGGCACCTGGCTTGCCCGGCTCTACGATGGCGAGGGGTACGAGTACCAGCCGCTCGGGGACTTCGCTACCCTACCCGAAAAGGAACGCTTTGACGCGGCCAAGAAAGATGCCGAGAAGTGGTTTATGCACCTTGACCGCGGCGGGTCAACCGACATCCTGACTGTTAAGGGCGCATGCGCGGCCTACGTGGAGAAAGTGAAGATCGAGAAGTCCGCGGCCGCTGCCGTCGATCCCAAGGGTCGCTTTGGCCGGTTGATCGACAATGATCCGCTGGGCCGTGTAGCGCTTCAGAAGCTCACGCCACGGCACATAGCCGAGTGGAAGAAGCGAATCCTGACCGCCGGACATTCCAGAAGCTCCTACAACCGAAATGCGACGGCCCTGCGGGCCGCCCTGAACCTCTCCTACCAGCGCCGGGCCGTTGCCAGTGATCACGCATGGTCAGAGGAACTGAAGCCCCTGGAGGGCGATGACAACCGCCGTACGCTCTACCTGGACCGGGCAGCGCGCCGGAAGTTGATCGCCAAAGCGCCCGAGGAAGTCCGGCCGCTGCTTATGTCGCTGGCGCTGCTTCCCATGCGTCCTGGAGAACTGGCCAACCTGCGCGTCGAGCACCTAGACCCCAGGCATCGGACCCTGCGCGTGCCGTTCGGCAAGACCGGCGGGCGGGACCTCCCGCTTGCCAGCGACGCCCTCGCGCACTTCAAGGCGTGCGCCAAGGACAAGCTGCCGGCGGCCTGGCTCGTAGCGCGTGCAGACGGCCGCCAGTGGGACCGCTTCGAGTGGCGCGATCAGATCAAGGAAGCGGCCAAGGCGGCCAAGCTGCCCGCCGATACCTGCGCATACACCCTGCGTCATTCCACGATCACGGACCTGGTGACCGGCGGGCTCGACATCTTCACCGTCGCCAAGATCAGCGGCACGAGCGTTGCTATGATCGAAAAGCACTACGGCCATCTACAGCGGGAACACGCGCGGACGGCGCTTGAAGGGCTGGCATTGGGGTAGGGGACGGTCACGTAACGCCGCGCCTAGTCCGACGGGGCGAAAGCCGGAGAACCCCACTCGGATTAAAAGAAGACAATCCACAAACTAATCATAGAGGATCGCTTTGGCAAAAAAGGGCCGAAAAGCAAGCGACGAACCCGATCTAGAAGAATGGGTGCGTTACTTTAAAAAAGAAAAATCTGGAGTTACACCACTAACACCGGCCGCGAAAGCGCGCCTTGATCTGTCTGTTGACCTCTACCGCTTCGAAAAGTACGCCTTAGATGTAATCAACAAGCATGAGTACGGCATTGCAATCACTGATGGCAAAGTCTACTTTGCTGAGCGCGGTAAAGCTCACCGTTGCCCTAACTATGACAAGAAACAACTGGCCCGGATCGCGAGGCAGATTGAAAGCCAGTTGGGGGCCGTTGAAAGGAAATTGGAGGCTAAGCAGATACTCAGTCACGAACACCAGGAACTTCGCATTGCCGCTCGCATAGCCATTGCCCTGCCTGAGTTGCGGCGCAATCTCCAGGACCACGCATTTTCGGCAGAATTTGCTGCGAGTATGTGCCGAATTTCAGCCGCAGTACCTGATCCAGATGCTGGTATCCGTCTAGTATCCGACCACTTGCGTATCGCAGGCAAGAAAGGCGGTGCGTCCAGGAAATCGCACGACGGACTTCAGGATTTCATAAACCATATTGTCAAAAAGTTAGCCGCGGTTGGGAGAGTCACGCACGACCAAGTTTGGGGGACCTTAGTCGAGCAGTACTCAAGCGGCGAGACCGATACCGGTATCCGAGACTGCGACAGCGTCTCCGTAGACGGCGATACCTTTTGCTGGACTGACGGCGAAGGTGAGCATCACGAAATAGCGCGCTTATCTTTGAAGCGCTATGTGACTCGCGCCAAAGCCACTCTATAGTTTTCCCCAGTAGCTGCGCAGCAAGCGGCTTTCTGCGCAGACACCTCCTGTAATCTGAAATGGTAGGTTCAACGCGCGCTTATAAGCGCAAGGAGGATTCAGCATGACAGAGCAAAGCGGAGCATCAGCTCGCCGGGCCGTTTCAGACGTGGCGCGCCGGTCTGAACTTTCAATCTCACGTCTTCCATCCGTGATGGCTCGAACCGCCCTTTCGCGCAGCACGATCTACCTTCAGGTATCGGAAGGGACTTTTCCGAGGCCTATTGCCCTGGGCCCGCGCGCGGTTGGGTGGGTCGATTCCCAAATCGACGATTGGATTTTGCAGCGCATCGAAGCAAGCCGGGGGCGCGCATGAATGCCGCGCCTCATAATCCTCGGCTCGTTCAGTTGGTACAGGAGATAAAGCGCGTCTGCGTTCCAGCTCCGGAAACCAATCACCGAAAGCGTGACCGGCAGCTTTTCGTGCAGCGTTACATCATGCAGCAGGAAGATAAGCTGTATTCGATTCTGCGCGGGGCGGACGTGGACGAAGATTCATTCCGGATATTGACCGCGGCGGCACAGCATTTCATGCGCGAGGGCGAAATCGAGCGCTTCAGATCGCAAAGCGCGTTCGAGGAAAGTTGGGCATATCGGAAGCCAAGAAAAGCGGCCGCTCAAATTCACGACGATATGGGATACGCCCAGCGTGAGTGCGCCAGGCTGGTCGTTGACATGCAATCCTTTCTCTCTAAAGGGCCTCGCAGTGGCGCCGCGAACGCTGCGCGGGCCATTATCAACCTTGAAGGAGCGATAGGTATTCGAATCGCGGGCCTGATCGAATTGGCCGGTTTCGATACGGCGCAGAGCGCTCGGCTCGCGGCAATAATTCAATTGGTGGACGGCAAAGCTCTACTCGAACCACAATCATGAATGCAGTAGTAGCGGCCCCCGTCGCAACGGCTACTCCGAAGTCATTCGGCCAGTTGGCGCCAGCGTTAGCAGCGCACGGATATCGTCCGTTGCCGCTACACCCTGGTAAAAAGAATCCAATCCCGAGCAGATGGCAGAACTACACATTCGCCGCGGGCGACGAAAGGAAATTCGCATCGGCCGGAACTGGCATTCTCACCGGCGAAATTGTTGCAGTTGATATCGATATTCTCGATCGAGAGTTAGCTGATCGCGTCTCCGAAATTGTGAAGCAATACCTAGGCGCGGCGCCGATGCGTGTAGGGCAGTGGCCGAAGCGGCTCTATACTTATCGCACCAGCGTACCGTTCACCAAGAAGTCCACGCGTCCCTATCGACTGCCGACCGACGCGCTCGACGCGAAGGGTCATCGCGTGGAGATTCTCGCGAACGGGCAGCAGTTCGTCGCCTTCGGGGTTCACCCGGGAACCGGCAAACCGTACACATGGAATGGCGCCGGTGATCCTTTGGTTGTTCCAGCAGAAAAGCTGATCTCCATCAGCGAGACGCAAGCGGATGCCCTCATTGCTGAGTTGGACGGGGTGTTAGAGAAGCATGGCACGGCCGCCGGCAAGCTACGGACCGAAGATGGGCGGCGCGAGCATATTTCTAACGAAAACCTGCGAGGCGACCCCAAGCAAATGCGGGATGCGCTTGCGACAATCCCCAACAACGACCTTGCATATGACGACTGGATCTACATCGGGTTGGCAGTAAAGGGCGCCTTGGGCGACGAAGGGGGCGACGCATGGGCTGCCTTCTCGGCCAAGAGCAAAAAATATGACGCGGTAGAGACCGCGAAGACCTGGGCGGGATTAAAGCCAACACGTATAGGCGCCGGCGCGCTCATACACATTGCACACCAGGCGGAATGGGACAACTCAATAGCCCGCATGGGTCTGAGTAATATTCACATCCCTGCGCATCTGCATACGCTGAAGGCGGTTGCTGCCGCCGCGTCAGTTAACTCGCAGTTCGCGATCCCGCGGCCAGCCTATTCGCCACCGAAGGATGAGCCAGCGCCAACAATCCAACCGTCTATCGTTGTCAATTTCACGGAGCCTGTCCCAACAGTTCAAGCAATCATCCAGTCGCAATACACTGTTGGGACGCATCGTACCTTGCACTTTTGGCAAGGAGAGTTTCATACCTGGACAGGTTGTCACTACGCGGTGCTTCCGATCGAAGACGTTCGAGAGATACTTTACCGCGTAGGATCAGCGCACTCGCGCTTCGTGAATCGGACACAAGTTAATAACGCGCTCGATGCGCTGCGCGCTTATGCAAATCTGTCTAACACGATTGCATCCCCCTCATGGGTTGCTGCGGAGAAGAACGACCCGCAACCGCGCTCGCTCATTCCGATGATGAACGGCATTCTGGATGTCGAAACCGGAATTCTGCTTCCCAAAACTCCGCGGCTCTTCAGTTCGTACTCGCTCCCGTTCGACTACAACCCGGATGCACCGACGCCGACTCATTGGCTGGATTTCTTAAACCAACTATGGGGCGAGGACACCGAGAGCATCGCCCTGGTGCAAGAGTGGTTTGGCTATTGCCTGACCCAACGCACCGAGCAACAAAAGGCACTGCTATTCGTTGGACCGAGGCGCGGCGGAAAGGGCACCGTAGCAAGAGTGCTCACTGCCCTGCTCGGGAGGGAAAACGTTGTCTCGCCGAGGCTGGCCAGTTTTGGCAAGGAGTTCGGGCTGGAGTCTTTGATTGGCAAGCAGCTCGCCCTCGTATCCGACGCGCGGCTTGGCCCTAAAGCCGACTTGGATGCCGTCGCCGAAAACATTTTGCGCGTAACGGGCGAGGATCAAATATCGATTCCTCGAAAATTCCTCCCAGATTTCACGGCCACGTTGCCTACCCGGATCATGGTGTTCACAAATGAACCGCCGCGATTCACTGATGGCAGCGGTGCACTTCCTTCACGATTCGTTGTGCTCCAAAGCGAAGTGAGTTTCTTGGGACGTGAGGATCACACCTTGACGGAGAGACTGCTTAAAGAATTGCCGGGGATTTTTAACTGGTCGCTTAGCGGTCTGTATCGTCTTAACAAGCGCGGATACTTCCGACAACCCGCGGCAGCTAACGAACTCGTCGAGCAGATCGAATTGCTTGCGGCGCCGGTAAAGGCGTTCCTGGCAGAAAAATGTGAAACTAGCGACCCGGCTGCAGAGGTGCCGATAATGGAGCTGTTCACTGCATGGCGAGTCTGGTGCGGGCTGAACGGGCGGGAGCACCCCGGTACACAGCAATCCTTCGGGCGGGACCTTCGCAGTGCTCTTCCGCACATCAAGATCGTCCAGCATCGGGGCGGCGGGGAGCGGGTTCGCTGTTACGCTGGTATCAGGTTGAAAAAGTGACACGCAGCGACACGCGATCCATCACATTGTATTTAACGCGATGGGGTTGTTATTACGTCTTTACACATATATGCACACATATGGGGCTTCAATGGGAATTCACGCGTGCCAACGCGTGACACGCCTACGACCCACCACCGCAACCAGCGCTTCAGAGCCCATATGCCCCGAAGGGGCAAAAAGGGCGGCCAAGCGGCTATTTCCCCTCCGCCACACGCACCCTCGGGCGCCCGCCAACCTATCCGGTGCCCTGTTTGTAGGGCTGCCAGGCATAGCGTCCTGCGCACGACGGGCCGCGAGGGCGAGACTCGCGCTGCGTTCGCTGCGGCCACACCTGGGGTGACGCTTGCATAAGGATGAAGCCATGTACCACGATCGATACGTAGAATCGTTGAAGCGCCAGACCGCCGAGAGGCGCGCACAGCGTGCAGCCGAGGCCGCTGCAGCAATCGCAGACCCCAGGACGGTGCTGCGTGCGCAGGTCGCCGAGTGGCAGAGCGCGTTGCCCCTCGAAGACCGCGAGCACGGCTACCTGCTGGAAGACATCCGCAAGGTCATCCACGCGACCTCGCAGCAATTAGGGTTAGCCCTGGACGAATTAGGGTGGCACAGAAAACGTGTTTGGCTATCCGATGGGCCATTCCGCCGCTACTGGTTTCCGCCAGATCAATGCTCCCCGCCCCATGAACAGGAGCAAGAGCGATGAAAGCACGGGCACCAATTAAGGGCAGTGGCGGCGCGTCCGTGTTGGGCCTGAAAGACCCACCAGAGCGCATAGTTAATCCGAGATCGGAGAACCGATCAGTTTGGGACTTTCCTCGGAGAAAAGAACACGCCACGGAAGACGAGTATCTCCGCATGCACGCACTATGTCTGCGAACACGAGGAGATCACTATCTAGGTGTAGCAGGAACACATTTTCGGCAGGCCGTCGTATTTCTTTGGCTCGCGAAAGGGCATTATCTATGTTGGCTAGAAACGGTTTCCATACGTCACGTGGCCGCGGTGCGGCGGGGTCTGGGTCTGGCGGGGTTTCAATTATCAAAAGCGCATACATCTGAGTTTCGTCCTCAACGCGACAGCAACGGCGCGGTCGCTGCGCCCAAGATCACGGCTCCGGCCACGCGGCGCATAAAGTAGAAGGGGGTACGCCATTAGTTTGTGATGGTTCGGCGGAGGCTGCCTAATTAGCGCCCGATTGACCGAAGCTGGCGAAGAATACACGCTCTGTACTCAAGGATTCCGTTAAGTTGGTAGTTGCCGCATGCCATTTTCATTGCGATCTGCTCTCCGAGCGGTAGATCACTGAAATTTGGCAAGCTCGGCAAGCTTGCGGCAGAGTCACTCTGTTGTCTGATGCAGTTTCGATATGCCGATACATCCCCCGCTAGCTGTAGGTTTCCACAGGCCATACTAATTGTAACCTCGTCGTCCAACGATAGGGATACAGGTGGCGCGCGGAACGGATCAGGGCTCACGACATTGGAGACAAGCGGCGGCTGAGGTGCCATATCGATCAGAATGTCTCGCTCAGTGCCTGGGACTATTTCGACACCCGCCATCGAAGGTGGCTTCAATTTTTCCGCAACAATGCCTCCCGTAACAAGAACCACGGGCGTAAGAATCAACAGAGCGGCAGTGATAAAAATTCGCTCCCCCCGCGTGATCTCTGCAGTGCCGCGTGTCATGAGAATTCCAGATAGCGGAGGCCATAAGGGAATGATCCCGGCTAAAAGCCTGCCGACCATGACCGTAACTACAAATGCCGCGAAAACGCCAGCGACGGCGCCTACCATCGCGACATTCGCGGCCTCAAAGTTGTTTGTCTGTAGCCACTTTGCAGCGAGCCTCGACAGCACGTCAGATAGCACTTTGAACACCGCAAGCAAAAACAGCAGCGCGACCCAACTATTGAACTTGCTGTGAAGACTGATATTCCCGCGGCCCGCCGCTGCCGTTACCGCAGAGGCGCTTTTAGCCGATACGCTAGCGGATTGAAAAGCACTAGAAGTTGGAAGTGGCGGAGGAACCCTGCGCCGCTGTTCGGCAAGGACGACCAGGACTTGGTTTCGAATCTCCATGACATCCGCTATCTTCCGCCACTCCTTCCAACCCGGCCGCCAGACAAAGGTGTCCAAGTTAATGCGATTATCACCGAGGCGTTGGAGAAGATCCGATAGAGGCAACGGACCTGTCTTTACATTCCCGTCGGCGTACCACCATTCTTGTTCCAAGGCGCCGTCCTCCTGGACCCGCCCCTCCAGCGCGCCCATGTCGGCCATCGAGCCGACGACCGTCTTGTCGTAATCGTCCTCGTCGGCCTTGCCCTCAATCGCGCGCTTCAGCGCCTGGGCGAACTCCTTCGCCGTCTGGTAGCGGGTTTCGACGCTCTTGGAGAGCGCCTTGTTTACAACCGCGTCGAACAACGGCGAGATCGTGTTGTTGATCGAAGATGGCACCGGGGGGTGATCCTGGATGATCTTCTTCGCGATCGTCCAGGCGCCCGAGCCGGTGAATGGCTTTTCGCCCGCGAGGAACTGGTACAGGATGATCCCGGCCGAAAACACGTCGCTGCGCCGATCGATGTTGCCGCCGGTGATTTGCTCCGGCGACATATAGGCCGGCGTGCCCACCATGGTGCCAGCCTGGGACTGCTCGGCGCCGTCCTGGACACGCGCCACGCCGAAGTCGGTGAGCTTGACGCGGCCCTGCGAATCGATCATCACGTTGGCGGGCTTCACGTCCCGGTGAATAACCCCGGCCTCATGCGCGAAGTCGAGCGCATCGAGCAACTCGCACATGATGCGCACGGACTCCTTCAGCTCGAAGCGCTCGTTGGCATCGAAGAAGCTCTTGAGTTCCTTGCCCTTGATGTACTCCATGACAATGTAGGCGATATCGCCCTGCTCGCCAAAGTCGTACACCTGCACGATGTTTGGATGGTTCAGCCGCGCGACAGACTGCGCCTCGCGCATGAAACGCATCGAATATTCCTTCGATGCCGCCTCGTCGTCGATGTGACCCTTGAGGATCGTCTTGATCGCGACCTTGCGGTTGCGCCGAGGATCGAGGCCCTCGTAGACGATACCCATCGCGCCCTTGCCGAGCACGCTGACAAGGTCGTAGCGCCCTAGCTGCTTGAGTTCTTCAGCGGCTGCCATGGCTTCTTAGCGCTCGTCCTTCGTTTTTGCTCTTCTCTCCGCTCTCTGTGCTCATAGGTTGATTGCTCGGCAAGGGATAAATTTTTGAGGGCTCATCTGCTGGCCGCCAGATCATTGAGCCGATTGGCAATGCTAAAACTTTCCGCTGGGGACATACGGGGGGTCAAGCCCTCTATCTTTCCACGGCCCCTTCTCCTCTCGAACAGCCTTGTACCGTCCCCCTGAAAACTTCCACAAGAAGTGGTAGGTCTCTGGGTGGCGGCTCCACGTCTCAATGTCCGCGAATCCTTTTGTTGATCGCTTCGATATCGTAAAGCCACCCTGAATCTCGCCAATCGTTCTCCACCGATTGCCGCTTCTCCGCAAAATGGCGAATTGTGGTCCTCCACTAAACGGCTCACCTGACCGCACAATCAATTCTTCGATACCATCGCCGTCAAGATCAACTGATGCAAAAGCAACGGGGCTAGACCAAGTGAGGTGCCCTTCCCTATCTTTTTGTGTCATCCATTTGGGGAGCGCGTCAAAAACCGCCTTCGGTATGTCGTCAGCCTTCCAAGCGAGGTCCGGCGCATACGCTTGAACTTCGTTCCATGGCCGCCAATAGGGGGGAGTCGCGCTTTCCGCGGCCTTTCCGGCTTGGGTCGTTGAAATGAGCAGGCCCGCAGCAAAGAGAGCGAAACATAGTGAACGCACGAGCCGATGTGCTCAGTTGCAGAACGCCGTATTGCCAATCGTATTGCACGTCCGGGTGGAGCCATCGCTATTGTTTTTAAATGTCGTTCCACCGATGCGGTTCACAGTTGCCGAGGAACCGTCCGAACGATTAATGAATGTCGTGCGACCAATCGAATTTGCGGTGGCCGACGAACCGTCGCTATTGTTTTGAAATGTCGTGCTACCGATGCGGTTAACGGTCGCCGAGGAGCCGTCCGAACGGTTGATGAAGGTGGTGTCTCCAATTCTAATCGCGGACGACGAACCGCCATTGGCGTCATTACAAAAGCGAGTGCCCCCAATATAGTTGCATGTTGTTTGAGCCTGAGCATGGTTTCGCGCATTGTCAGCCGCGGCCGGCCTCTGCGCGTTGATCGCCGCCTCACGCCTCATATTTATCACCGCGCCGACATACGCGCCGATACTGCCCGAAGGGTACTGCGGCCCCGCCGGAACTGCCCCAGGGCCAGGCGAGGCAGTCCGAGTGTCAAGATTCGTTACCGTTCCGGGCTTCCGCGCGCCGGGACAGTCGCCAGCTCCCCGGAACACGCCATCCTGGCAGCGGACAACCTGTGCGTTCGTGGGGGCGGGCACGAGGACAGCAGAACCAATCAGACAGATCAGTAGTAGTGCTCTCAAATCCATACGGTTAAGCATGTAATCGACCTTTCAGGGAAAGGCCATCGCAATATCCTTCAGTGACACAAGAAAGATTATCCTCTTTTGGGATAATCCCGGAATAGGATTATTGAGACGGCTCTGCCATTGGAGCCGCCTCTTTGAAGTCCACCCGCACCCCGCGGTATCAAAAGTTGCTGAAACGCCTTAAGGCAGTCAGAAGGGACAACGGGATAACGCAGGAAGAACTTGCACGGCGGCTCGGGAAACCGCAGTCCTTCGTATCGAAATACGAAAATGGTGAGCGGCGGCTTGACGTAGCAGAATATCTAGAGATCGCCTCCGCGTTGGGAATAAACGTGGACCCCCTTCTTCGCAACCAACGGAGTTAGCGCAACCGCCGGCCGACCGCGGCGGCTTCTCGCGGTCCTACATGTGCCGGATCGAGCGAGGGCGGGCGAACCCGTCACTCGACGCCATAGAGACGCTGGCAGGCGGGTTGAAAATATCGGTCGCGAAGCTTTTCGAGGACTAAGAGCGGTACGGCAACCTTTTCACCGCAGCCGATCACCAAGCCAGCCAACCATCAAAACGCCTCTTGCCGACGGGCGTGAACTCAATTCCCTCGCAGCTTTCCAGGACGCCCACATACATGTCGCCAACGGCAAATCCGTTCGCGAGGTCGAAGCCCATGGCATTCAGAACGTCGATGAACCGTTGGACATCGCCGCTCGACATAAAGACGACTCCGACAAGGCGGTCATCCCGTGCAGCCTTGGGGTAAGAACGCAAGAACCACGCTAATCCACCCGGATAGGTGGACTCGATAGCGGCCTTCTTCAATATGACGGTCGTAAAGCGAATCTGAATAGCCATTGTCCGCCTCCGTTGCAGAGACGCCCCGTTTAGCGGAATTCATTTAACGTCCCCCGCAAGTAGGGCTAAATCAGGGACAAGATAGCAAGTAGATTCTATCTTTTCACAGAGTCACCGCGCCAACAAAAAATGCGCTGCGGTTAAGGGCGAGATCGCCGCTTCGCAGTGGCAACCGGGGTTCGAGTCCCCACAGCGATCCGAGCTATGCGCTGCCGGGGGTCCAGCGCTCTGCTGGCAGCTTCGGATCGCCGCCTAGCTACCCCCCGAAATACCCCCGCTGAGCGCTCTGGCACCCGCCTAGCCGCGTTCCGGGGTGCGCTTGCTATCGCCCCCTCTCGTCCTAGCCGGACGCCTCTCAGATTGTTTATTTGGGCGGCAGATGACTCGCGATCCAGCGCTCGATCCACGGCCATGTCTTCCAAAGCATGATGAGAAATGTACCCGCGACAAACGGGTATAGGAGATCGGACACCTGACTAATCTTTCCCACCAAGACGAACATGGCCAGCGCGTAAATTCCGACCGCCACGTTGCGATCATTGCTGAGAAGGTCCACAAGCACGTCAGGGAATGTCCGCCCAGTATGCGTGCTCGTAGTGATACTGCTCGGCGCGCTGAAATCCCCGCCAGTACGATCATTCTTCAGCGCAACGCCGGTCGTGTCGCGCGTCTCCGCTCCGCTCGGTTCGGGAGCCGATGAAGGTGTCCGCGCGTCGGTCAACGCGGTCGACGTAGCGTCGTCCATTTCCTCAACAATTGTTGTTCTGCGACGAATCATCCTAGAGCTTCAGCGATTCCTCGATCATGTCGAGTTTCCCCCAAATCAACGTGGAAGCGCGTTTGATGAGTGACGGGACATTGCTCAGCTTGAGATCCTTGGTGGTCGCAACGTCGAGGTCAAGATAAATCCCGGCGGACTCGAATTTCTCCGAATCGAACGGAAACCATCGAGTTGCTTCATTCTTTTCCAGCGGTCCGAGCATGCAGTGAACGGTAAACTCACCTTCATCAATGTCGAGCGTGATTTGCAAATCGGTGGGAGTACCGCCAAAAACCTTGACGCCTTCAGCGGACACGAATGTGTCGTAGATGCGCTTGTTGATTGCTGTGAATTCGGATTCCAGGGGCAGGAATATCTTCGTGCGCACTCCGAAGCGCCTCGGCTCGGGGATATCGTAATGCCCGTTCTTGAGAAGCACGTCCCAAAATGCGATTGCCTTGTCGGCGAAGTAGTTCTTGGTGTCAGGGTTGTGAACGAAGTAGCCGACGCTCTTGTACCCGACCAGTGCGCCATCCTTTTCGATGCCGTTCTTTCCATCATGAAACGAGATGGAATTTGTTTCGATGCGCCAGTGCGGGAATTTCTGCTTGCGCAGGTAATCGGCTACGAAACCCCGGACGTCGAGGAACTTGCCAGCGGCTTCGTGCCGAAGCTCGAAAACCTGTTCGGCGATGATGGGACGTTCTTCCGTTTTCTGTGGCATATCAGCTCCTGAGGCGACGCCGCTCATTGCATCGGCGTAGCCGATTGCTTCGCACGCGAAGCATAGCGTCTGTCTCGGCTAGATAGTTGCACGCGAAGCCAAGACTTCGCTTTTTTAACTGTATATAGGTACAGTATCTAAGATCGCCGCTTGGGATGCAAGTACCCCGATATTGAATGGAACAACTCACCTACTCGGACGTTATCTCTTTGTACGAACACGGCGCGCTTTCGGTCAGCGTCTACTACCGCCGCCATACCCTGCTCGCGCTCTGCGAACTGGCAGCGAAGGCGAGGGGGGTGCATGACCCGCTGAGCCGGTGGCGGCTGAAGCGCTTCCGTGCCGTGCTCGAAGAGATGGAAGGGAACGACGAGGTCGAGGTGACCGGGGAAACGATGTGCGACCTACTTCAGCTTGCGTCAGGTGCGTTTGAGAGGCGCTAGGTAACCTTTGTCTCGAAAGCAGCTCTGATTTCCTTCCGACGCTCATCATCAGAGTCCAAAATCTTCTGATACTTGCCCCGAAGATCGGCGACTTGCAAATGAAACGCGTGGACTCCGGCGATCTGCATTACCAACTCCGAAGCCACCAGACCTTCGAAACTACTCTCGCGCTTGGGCTGCGCGCCAAAAAGTCCGCGCAATCTGTCGCGGTCCTTTGCGAACTCTTGTTCAAACAACACCATCGCACCAGAATTATTCAACCCTATGGCAGAAAACACGTGTGTATGCGACTTGTGAACGTAGGCCAAATGTTCGTCTATCCCCGAGAGAAGAATATCGAGTTCGTTGTATGCCTTCTCAAGCTCTAGGCGCAGGGCGAGCGTCTTGACACTCCGCGCGAGCGCATAGCTCTTCAACGAAACGATCAGCGCAATACTGCCCGTGATCGCACCTATTAGCCCAGTCACCTCCGCCACGCTCAAGCCCGCCATTGATCCCTCCCGGCCTATCTGTGCCGAATATACCTGTCTCAGGAATCGACTTGCATTCGGCAGCGCGCCGCGCATAATCGCGCCGCAACACCGCCACCAGCCTAGGTCCTGCAGACTGAAGAGGCGGCTTCCTTCCCCGCCCTGGCTGAATGGTTTTGCTCCATCGGGAAGGCCGACACGGAAGGGTCGAGCGGCGGCAGTATCAATATCAGCGGCAGCGAAAAAGAAGCGCGCCTCGCGTCTAGACCGGCGCGCCTTGTCGGCGGATGATGCAGCTGTGCCGCCGTGAGAATGGCGGCGAATGGCGCGCTGAAATCGGGAGTGAGAGATCAATGAAACGGTACTTGGTCGGCCTTGTTCTTATCCTCGGATTTGGCTACTGGGGCTACACGTGGTGGCAAGATCACTTAGCCGAAACGAAAACAGCAATCGCATCGGAAGCGAGGCAACAAGCTCAGAATCAAGCAATAGCCGACATGGCCCGAAGCGCAAATGCGATAACAGACTGGCCGGCAACACTGGCTAACAACAAAACAGTAAGAATTAGCCCAATCATGACCGCTGAGCTTCAGAAACTCTGGCTCGGCGATCGGCCAGTGTTATTCATCGGTAGTGTTCATGACGTGGCAATAAATAAGGACGGGACCTATCAAGTTACTGTGGAGTACAACTTGATTGGCGCTCAGTTCATTTTTGTGGAGAACGAAATGCGGGTTAGCCTGAATTGCCCCGAATCATTTGGGAAGCAGCTTATTAAGACCGCAAAAGCTGCCAAAAGCCCGAGAATTACGGCAGATACCGCAGTCGTCGCCCTCATTGAGAGGATTGAGAAGTCTACTGAAAAGGGCGATGAAGGAGGTACACGAACCGTGTATTCCGGTATCGGCAAATGCGTGGATGCGATGCAATTAACGGGGTTTTTTATTCAGACTCCCAAACGTTGATAACGAGAGGCGCGCTCTCCCAGCCAGGCGCGAGACAGACGACGCTGACGTGGGAGTGGCGGCGGACACCGGATAGGAATTGACCTAGGCATATGCGAGATACTTGCGGTCGCTTTTTTATTGCGCTAGACATGAACCGCGATTCGCTTTTTACAATCTCCGACGTTTGGTTGATTCTTCATTTCATCTGGCTACTCCCCGCTAAGTTGGCGATTGCGGGCCTTAGCTCGATTCGAGAATTGGCTACGTTCTTGGAACTAACGTGTGCTACGGGAGAGAGTTGGGGTGGTGCGATGTTCTCATTTTTGGTTTGGGGCATCGTTTTGTTGATGATATCTGTCACGGTGGACGCCGATTCCACTACAAATCGACGATGAACACGAAACTCGGATGGCTCCGTGCGTGGGTCGTCTTATCAGCCATGTGGGTGATTCCTTGCGCCGTTTTCGGACTCGCAATCGTGACGACAGAGATCAAAGACTATCGACTGCCAAGCGCGGGCGCTTTTTTCACATGGCTTGCGATCACAGCATTTCCGCCCGCGTTCCTCTACGCGCTCGGACTATCAATTGCGTGGGTTATTCGAGGCTTCAAGGGCGACGGTGAACCGAAGTAGGCGTGGGCACATCTAGCTCCGCTGCACCCAGCCCACTTCACGCAGCGTTTCCACCGCGCCGCTCACTCCAGGCCCGAACACCCGCACAAGCTCGAAAATGTTCTCTCCGGTCGCGCCGTGGCGGTCAATAAAGAGTTGCGCGCGTTTAAGCGGGTCAGGAACTGAAATGCCGGTCGGTGCGTACCGTTTGATCTCTGCCCAAAAAGAAGCCGAATTCACGCGGACTTACTTGTCCTTCTTTTTGGTCGCTTTCTTGTCATCCTTCTTCATGGTCTGAATCATCTCCTTCTGTGAGGCGAAAGCTTGTCCGGCCATATCGCCGCGGTGGCAGTGATATCCGCCTTGCTTCCGATTATTGTGACACCCGTATCCGTCCAAGCCGCCACCGTGTGCTTCGCCGTTGCTAGGCAGAAGGCTTGCAAGCAGCGCGGCTGCAACCAACCCCGCGAGGGCTCTCATTGCTTGACTCAGTTGACTAATTGCTTACTGCAGGTACGGCGAACGCCTGCGCGGTTGTTCCTGCGGTGTTCCAAATGTTGGCGAGGAGTCGGACGGCGAATTAAAACCTGAGCCGTACGGGTTGGAGGGGTTGGAGCGGTTGTATACAGGTGGGCTGCTAAATTCGTTCGGCTGCGTGCCCTGCTGTCCCGTGTACGGGTTTCTGTTTCCCTGCGAACTGTAATTGTCATACCGGTATTGATTCGGATCAGTACGCTGGTACGGCTGAACTACCGTCCCGTCGCGTCGCGTGTAACCGCGAACAGTTTGATCGGCAAACGCACCGGCAAAAATCACAAGAAGTAAAAGACCAAGAGCGAACTGTTTCATGATATTTCCTATGCAGAAAATGAGTGGTTTGTATTCCTCATTGTGTCTTGTTAGGAGTTGCTCTAACGACTATACGCCCCTAGCACCTGCGTGTGTGGGCTTATCTGCCCCATGGTCGTCCTAAAGCGGGTGCAGAGCCCTGGAAGGCTTCTCTGATGTTTCTGGCCGGCCCGGCCGGTGACGGCGTTGCGGGGGATTATTAGCGCCGAGCATGGTGAAGGCAAGGCGCTATGAAAGACATGTCTTTTGCGCGCTCCTTGCCACAGGCTTAGAAGAGAGGTTTGGCCGTTCTGCAATTACCCAAAAAGATAGAATCCATCTTGTTCTTATCCGTGGTCGATTGCTTCATCAAGTTTATTTCGCCACTGAAGCGATTCACGCAACCATAAAGGTTGTCGTTGCTCGCAAGAATGAAACAAACGGATGCTTCAGTTTCTCGATTGGTTCGATAGATCGTGCCCTCATTCGTGCCGAACGCGGGAACTGAATACACTTTTACCTCTCCTTTTCGAATTTCCAAATAAACACCCCGAGTTGGCACATCGCGAATGTTCTGCACATAGTCAGAATAGGTGCCGTCGCATTGCAGCCGGGTGACGCCCTGTTGAGCTTGAGCAGCCGAAGCTGCAACAAGTAGCAACGCGAACGAAATGCGATTCATTGAATCCTTTCCCGCTTACTTGCTCGCCACGCCCACGGCGGCATCATCCGCCCATAGACCACGCCGGTCTAGCCTAGCGCCCCGACTATGGCTCCGACCATTCATCTAGACGGCGGTCATTCGTCCTGAATTGCACCCTTGGTCCCCTTGGGTAATTCCAATACCACGTAATAGAGAATTGATTAACGTCCACTTTATGTGGTTCACCAATAACGGATCGCACTTCACTTTCGGTCATGTCTCGGGTGAGCGTCCGCCAGTTGGCCCTGTTCCGCCATCTATCAGCGCCGGGACTGCTCTGCTGACCTTCAACGGATGGTGCGGTCTGGAAGTTCATGCGCTTCTCGATGCTCTCTACACGACGCTCAAGCTGACGAATACGATCCTCTTGGCCCTGTGCAACACTAGATGCAGAGAAGAATAAGAGTAGAAGAACCGAGTATTTCAAGCAAATGGTCATCGAGTCTTTTTTCTGTATTTTCACATTCCCCCCTTGTTCTTCGCCCTTCGCCACTCCCACGGCGGCACAGGAGCATCATCCGCCCACAGCCCGCGCCGGTCTAGCCTAGCGTCTCGCTCCAACGCGTAGAGAGGCGAATCCTCCCGCGCATAGCGGACGAATACCCAAGCCCACCCGCGTCGCACCTGTTCGGCGTTGGCATTGGCCCCGGCGCAGGTGACGGTCGCCAGTGTCCTACCGAAGCGGTCCTCGCCCTGCGTTTCGGCGGTGGCTTGCTTCAGGGCGCAGAGGTGAAAGAGCGCGGTGCGCGAATCCTTGCCGCGCTCTTGGGCCAACTCCGGAGCATCAATGTCCGCAAGCCGGATGCGGTAGGTGTACTGCGCGTTCGCAAGTGTGATCGTGTCGCCGTCGTGAACGTCGGTTACGATGCCGGAGATTTCGGCCGCGAGGCCGACGCACGCACCGAGGAGTAAATGCAACCCGAGAACAGCGCGCAGCATGGCTCTAGCGTGGTGTTGTCGCGTCCATCGCGTGCATGATCGTCTCGCACAGCGTTTCGCCGGTGACCTCGACTTCGTCGTTTCCCTCCATAGCGGCGAGTGTCGCGCGGAACGGCTTCAGCCGCCAGCGTGACAGTGGGTCTTGTCTACCCTTGGCTTTTGCGGCCAACTCGCAGAGCGCGAGCAGCGTATGGCGGCGATACCAGACGGAAACCGACAACTCGCCAGCTTCGAGCATCGCGAAAACTTGGTAGTGAGTGAGCTGCTCCATCGGCCATTGACACGGGAATTTGACAGGCGCACACTAGGTGTTCTTTTATACAGTATTGGAGCCTATCATGGCGAATTGGCCGGACAACAAGAATAAGCACTGGACGCCCGCGCAGGTACGCGAACTCAAGCAGTTGGCGGGTCAGAACACGCCAACGCGGGTTATCGGTCTGAAGACCGGGCGAACCCCGGCAGCGGTACAGGCCAAGGCTTCGGACGTTGGACTCTCGTTGAAGCCGACAAACCAGCGGCCCTACGGCAAGGCGAAGTGAAGCAGGAGTGGACTTGCAAGGGGTGCCGCGAACGCACCACTAGCAAGGACGGCATTGAGCAGCACGACGGCGTCTACTTCGTCGTTTGCGCGAAGTGCGGCGCGCAGAACAAGATTGCCCAAACTGGTGGCGGCGCTGGCTCGCCAGTCCAGTTCACGGTAGTCAGCCTCATACCCATCCGGGTGATCTACTCGACCGAGGCGTTTCTGGCAAAACGTAACTACGAGCCGGGTCAGTTGTTCGAGGCTTCGTTTCCCAACCTGGAGGCGGCGAAGAAGGCGGCGCTGCCCGACGGGTATACGTTCGGATTGATTGTGTCGAAGGAAGGGCGGTACGTTTATGCCCCGAACTTCGGGTGGCAGTTCGAAGGCTAGCTACCTAGCGGGAACCCCGCCCGCTCCCGGCCTAGGCCGCAGTTCGTTCGCCTTGAGGAGAGAAGACAGTGAAAAATCTGACAGTCGGATTGCTTGTGATGGTGGCTTTCATGGCGCCTGCGACATCCAGTACGTCGATTGCATGCTTGTCGCTCGACGCGACCTGCGTGAGAGCGTTGGCCCAAACGGTGGATCTCCTCCAAGTGGAGATGGGCACGCTGCGAAGGGAGATAGATACTATTCGCCTGGAAATGGCTACGCTACGGCTGGAGGTCGGTAACGGACGGTAAATGGGACGGGGGACGGTGGGCCACTAAGCTGCCCGGAGCCAGGCCTCCACAGGCACGGCGACCCGAGTTAGCTCGGCTACCAACCCCCGTGGGGAAACGAACCCCGGCATCTGCGCGAACATAGCTCAACCGCATCGTCAGGTTCCGATTTGATGCCGAAGTGCAAAACTCTTGACATGCATAACTAGCTTTACAGTCAAATTCTTTACGCTTTACACCGTGGTTTTTGGGCCAAATAATATGCGCGACAACGATAACCCGCCCCGGGGGGTGACTAAGCTTCCCCCCCAAGCCTTATTGGCTGGCCGCAGTGCGGGCATAGAGGACGGCGCAACCTGGCAAGCGCCCGACTGATCGTCGATTCTTCAACGCCAATCTTCTGGGCGGCAGCATAGGCCGTCAGTCCGTCAACTAAGACGGCTCCGCAGGCCGCGATGGTTTTCTCTCCGCGCATACGGTGAGCTTTTACCAGTTTGGCGTACTCCTTCCGCGTCATTCCGTCACCACCCTATAATCCTAGGTCAATGCCCGCAGCGCCCTATCGCGCTGTTGGGAAGTCCTGCCGGGGGGTTGCAAGCTCCCCGACAGGGCGCCTACAGCAATCCCCTCTCGGCAAACGATAACACCCCGCTTCCGGCCACGATGAAGTGGTCGAGTACCTTCACGTCAACGAGCGACAGCGCGTCCTTTAAGCTCCGTGTAAGCAGCTCATCGGCCTGGCTGGGCTGGGCTACACCGGACGGGTGGTTGTGGGCAAAGATGATCGCGGCAGCGTTCGCCCGCAGCGCGGCTTTGACTACCTCGCGCGGGTAGACGCTCGTTTGCGTCAACGTGCCGCGGAACAGTTCCTCGGACTCGATTACGCGGTGCTGCGCGTCGAGGTAGACGCAAACGAACACCTCATGCTCGCGCCCGGCGAGGCTCAAGCGCAGGTAGTCGCGCACGGCGGCCGGGCTACTGAGCGTGTCACCTGTGTTTAGGTGCTCTCTGAGCACGCGCCGCGCGAGTTCTAACGACGCCGCTAAGCGCGCGGTTTTCTCGCTTGGTAGCCCGGTTGCCTTGGTCACTGCTGCGAACAGGCTGCCGCCCTCCTGGATCATATGGCGCGCTGTATCAAGAGCGGATTGCCCGCCCGTACCGGTCCTCAGCAATACAGAGATCAGCTCGGCATCTGTCAATGATTCGGGGCCGCACTGAATCGCGCGGAATGTAGGTCTCTCGGTTTGTGGCCATTGGCGCAGGATCGAATCTGGTTCGGCGAGTTTCACGAGTACCTCCTATCAGGTAACCCCGTTGCAGCGGGGAAGCAGCAAATGCTACTTGCTCCTAATGTAGCAAGTATTGCACCGAATCACAAGCGACCGGTTCGCCCGATAGGGCGCGCGAGCGTTTTTTCCGGCGTCCGGGCAGCTCGGAACCTTTATGTGCCAGTAACAGGAAGAGGAAATCCCAAGAGCGGCACAAAGCCCAGGCTGCGGGGAGTGCATCGGCAACCAAACCTAGGCTTGGATTTGAAGCCACCGTTTCATAGTTTTTTCATACTATGTTGGTGTTCCTCGCGTAACTCATTGATTATTGGTGGGCGGTACTGGGATCGAACCAGTGGCCCCTGCTGTGTGAGAGCAGTGCTCTACCGCTGAGCTAACCGCCCGTGGCTGCGGGAACGCGGATTTTACGCGAAAATAAAAAGCCATGAGCATCAAGGGCAAGGCCTGCATCGTCGGAGCCTACGAGCACCCGACGCGCAAGGCCGGGGACAAATCGGTCGCGCAGCTGCACGCCGAGGTGGCCAAGGGCGCGCTCGAGGACGCCGGCCTCGCGAAGCAGGACGTCGACGGCTATTTCTGCGCCGGCGATGCGCCCGGCCTGGGGCCGCTGTCGATGGCGCACTACCTGGGCCTGTCGCTGCGCCACATGGCGTCCACGGATACGGGAGGCTCGTCGTACCTGATCCACGTCGCGCACGCGGCGCAGGCGATCGCGGCGGGCAAGTGCAACGTCGCGCAAGAGAATGATTTCTGCGAATTTTCTCAAGAATGATTTTTCATGAATCCTTCGCAAGATAGAAAAATTCCGGCCCCGGCGGTGAATCCCGAAAACCAGCCGTACTTCGACGCGGCGGCCGAGGGAAAGCTTCTGATAAAAAAATGCATTTCCTGCGGGGAGTTTCACCACTACCCGCGCGCCCTCTGTCCGTTCTGCTTTTCGGACCAGACGGAGTGGCGCGATGCGAAGGGCACCGGAAGCATCTACACCCATAGCGTGCTGCGCCGCGGCGTGCCGGTACCCTACTGCATCGCCTACGTGACGCTCGACGAGGGCGTCAACGTGCTGACCAACATCGTGGACTGCGACCTCGACGCGGTGAAAATAGGGATGAAAGTCAGAGTGGTGTTCAAACCCACCGACGGCGGCCCGCCGGTGCCGATGTTTACCCCGGTATAGAGGTCCCTGCGGGAGCTTAGGCGCGCGCGATCGCGTCGCGCACGCGCAGCAGGCGCGCCCTGGCTTCCGCGGCCACCGCATGCACCTCGGGGTTGTTTTCCAGCTTGACCATCACGCCGGGGTCCAGAAAACCGACGTTGACGCGGCCGTCCGCTTCCTCGCGCACGACCACGTTGCAGGGCAACAGCAGCCCGACATCGGGTTGGGCGGTGAGCGCGCGGTGCGCGAGCGGCGGGTTGCATGCGCCCAGGATGCGGTAGGGACGCCCGTCGACGCCGAGCTTGGCCTTCATGGTGGCCTTGACGTCGATGTCGGTGAGGACGCCGAAGCCCTCGGCTTTCAGCGCTTCGGTGACCTTGGTTACCGCAGCGTCGAAGGGGAGGGACAGGGTTGCTGAAAATCCGTAATGGCTCATGCAGGACTCCTAGGATGTTTGTGCCGATAGGCGACGAAGTATAGAACCGGGATCACCACCAGCGTGAGCAGAGTGGAGACGAGGATGCCGAAGATCAGCGAGATCGCGAGGCCGTTGAAGATCGGGTCGTCGAGGATGAACAGCGCGCCGAGCATCGCGGCGAGCGCGGTGAGCGCGATCGGCTTGGCGCGCGCCGCCGCCGATTGCAGGACCGCCTCGCGCAGCGGCAGCCCCTCGGCGACCTTGAGGTTGACGAAGTCCACCAGCAGGATGGAATTGCGCACGATGATGCCGGCGAGCGCGATCATGCCGATCATCGAGGTGGCGGTGAAGTTGGCGCCGAGCAGCGCGTGCCCGGGCATCACGCCGATCACCGTGAGCGGGATCGGCGCCATGATGACCAGCGGCACCAG
>MGUX01000152.1 GCA_001800185.1 Elusimicrobia bacterium RIFCSPLOWO2_12_FULL_59_9 | reverse complement strand
CGCAGTTCATCACCCTCGCGAGCGCCCAGGACCTCATTCGGAAATCGTTGGAAGACCTTCAAGGCATCGCCGAGACCCGCGCCAAAAACGGCCAGAGTCCCCTTTCCGAGGCCCAACGGCGCGAGATCCTGCTCAAACGCATCTACCGGCGGACCACTCCCCCCACAGCGCCCGGACGCAGCCGCGGCCGGGGCGGCCTCATCGTATCGGACACCTCCGTCGGCATTCACCTGAGCAAGCTGATGGCGGAAGGAATCATCCTGGATCATCATGGTGAATTTTACGACCCCCTCCATCCGGAGGTGAACTCCACGATGCTGGCCATCAGACTCTTCCGGCTCGTCCTGGCCGGGCCGGAAACGTCCCGGGACAAGGTTCGCGCGCTGCGGTCGCTCTTCCGCAACGTCACGACCGACAACGCCGGCGACGGAGCTCATACCGTCTGGCTCGCCCGCAACGTCGAGCGCGTGGTCTCGGAACCGGAGCTGCTCGACGTTTTTGAGATCCTCACCTGGATCGAGGACTTCGGCCTGTTCGGCAGCCTGTACCTGGAAATGGCCGCGCAGGGCCGGTTCCAGCATGAAAAATACGGCGACCTCCTGGAGCTGGAGCGATCCATCCTGCAGGTCTATGACGAGGCCTTGGCGAGCTTCGGCGTCGAGGGATCAGACCGCTTCGCGCACCTGCCGGCCGAAAAGCAGGCCGCGCTTATGGAGGAAATCCTGAAGGGCATCAGCCTGTCCCTCGACGACATGAATTTCCGGCGAGCCAGGGCGGCAGTCTTTTTGAAGCACGTCGAGGCGGTCAAAAAGCAGCTCCCGGACGCCGTGGTAAGGCTTTCGGCCGAGGACGCGGCCGAGCTGAAAAGGGAGGGGGTCGATCCAGGGGTCTTGGACGAGATCTTCGTCTTCGACCAGGGAAAACTGACGGCCGGCGGAGTCTTCTCCCGATGGGCGGCCCCGCCGCTGTTCCACGGCAAGAACGTGCAGCTCGGCTTCACCGGGCTTTCCCCGGGCCGGCTTCAGGTGATCTTCGCGGCGCCCAACGGAAGGCGAGCCGCCACGCTGGAGCCCATTGGAGGCCGCCTCCGGCGGACCAACGAGAAGATGGGAAGGGATAGGGGCTTCTCCAAGGAGGCCGTCCTGAAGGGCGAAGCCGGCATGATCGGCGGCCGCAGCGAGCTTCAAGTGGCCTTCCGGCCCGGGCTCGTTCTCAGCCCGGGAGAGGTTCAAAAGGAGATCGCCAGGGAGCTGGCCGCCTCCGGCCCTCTGTCCCGTTAACCAGAATTGCTGGCCGGCGAGCAGGCGGGTTGAAATAATCCTTCCCATGTGCAATAATATTATTGCCCGATCGGCGGAACCATCGCGCGGTAAGGCGCATCACCTGGAGAAACAATGTCAAACCGGTTTACGGAAAGAGCCCAGCGGGTTATCTTGATCGCGCAGGAAGAGGCCAAGCGCCTCAATCACGACTATGTCGGCACCGAGCACATCCTCCTGGGCCTGATCGCGCTGGGCGAAGGCGTCGCGGCCCAGGTCTTGGCCAATCTGGGCGTGGACCTGCGCCGGGTTCGATCTGAGATAGAAAAAATCGTCGGAACCGGCGACAACGTCATGCTGCTCGGAGAGATCCCTTTTACGCCGCGCGCCAAAAAAGTGCTCGAATACGCCGTCGAGGAAGCCCAGCATATGGGCCATTCCTACGTCGGCACCGAGCACCTGCTTTTGGGCCTGATCCGGGAGGAGGAGGGCGTCGCCGCGCGAGTCCTCGAAAACCTCGGCCTGAAGCTGGAAGTGGTGCGCGAGGAGGTCCTCAATCTTTTGGGCGAGGGCCAGGCGGCCTCCGGGACCGCGACCCAAGCGCCGCGGACAAAATCCAAAACCCCGACGCTCGATGAGTTCGGGAGGGATTTGACCGCTTACGCGCGCGAAAACAAGCTCGATCCGGTCATCGGCCGCGAGAATGAAATCGACCGGCTTATTCAAATTTTGGCGCGGCGGACGAAAAACAATCCCATTTTAATCGGCGACCCCGGCGTGGGCAAAACGGCCATCGTGGAGGGTTTGGCGCAAAAAATCGCCTCCAAAGACATCCCGGAGATTTTGACCAACAAGCGGGTGCTGACCTTGGACTTGGCCGCGGTCGTGGCCGGGACCAAATACCGCGGCGAATTTGAGCAGCGCCTCAAAAACATCATCGAAGAAATCCGCCGGGCCAAAAGCGCGGTCATCCTTTTCATCGACGAGCTCCACACCGTGATCGGCGCCGGCGCCGCCGAGGGCGCGATCGACGCCTCCAATATGCTCAAGCCGGCTTTGGCCCGTGGAGAGCTGCAGTGCATCGGCGCCACCACCCGGGATGAATACCGCAAGTACATCGAGCATGATCCGGCTTTGGAGCGGCGCTTCCAGCCGATCTCGGTGGACCCCCCCAGCGTCGAAGAGACGATAGAGATTTTGAGCGGCGTGCGCCAGAAGTACGAGGCCCACCATAAGGTCAAATACAAGGAGGCGGCTCTGGCGGCGGCGGCCGATTTGGCCGATCGCTACATCACCGATCGCTTCCTGCCGGATAAAGCCATCGACTTGATCGACGAAGCCGGAAGCCGCGGCAGGCTTCAAGCGGCGATCGTCCCGCCGTCCTTCAAAGATAAGGAAACCGAGATCGGCGAGATCGTCAAAGAAAAAAGCAAATCCATTTCCGCTCAAGAATACGAGAAAGCGGCCCGGCTCCGGGACAAGGAAAAGGAGCTCAGAAAAGCCCTGGAAGAAGCCAAAAAGAAATGGCGCGAAAAGAGGGCCGCGACGACTCCCATCATCACCGAAGACGACATCGCGACCATCGTTTCCAAATGGACGGGCATCCCCGTCAACCGCCTGACCGAAAAGGAGACGCAGAAGCTGGTGCATATGGAAGACGACATTCACAAGCGCGTCATAGCCCAGGAAGAGGCCATAAAATTCATCTCCCAGGCGATCCGCCGCAGCCGCACGGGCCTTAAAGATCCCAAGAAACCGGTGGGCTCCTTCCTGTTTTTGGGACCGACCGGCGTCGGCAAAACCGAGCTGGCGCGCGCCCTGGCGGAGTTTCTCTTCGGCAGCGAAGACAACCTCATACGCATCGACATGTCCGAGTACATGGAAAAGTTTTCCGTCTCCCGCCTGCTGGGGGCGCCTCCAGGATACGTGGGCTATGAGGAAGGCGGCCAACTCTCGGAAGCGGTCCGCCGCAAGCCGTATTCGGTCGTGCTTTTGGACGAAGTCGAGAAGGCCCACCCGGATATATTCAACGTGCTGCTGCAAATCATGGACGACGGCATCGTGACCGACAACTTGGGCCATAAGGTCAACTTCAAGAACGCCATCATCATCATGACCTCCAACGTGGGCGCCCGCCTTATTTCAAAGGGGAAATCCCTGGGTTTCGTGCCTCATGAAGACGCCAAAAAAGATTATCAATCGATGAAAGAGGTCGTCATGGAGGAGGTGAAGCACACCTTCAATCCTGAATTCATCAACCGCATCGACGAAATCGTCGTTTTCCACCCGCTCAATGAAGGCGACATGGAAAATATCCTGGAATTGATGCTTCAAAGAGTCGAGGACAAGCTCATCGACCGGGGCATCAAGCTGTCTTTGACCAAAGAGGCGAAGAAATTTCTCGTGGAAACCGGCTTTGACCCCAACTACGGCGCCCGGCCGCTGCAGAGAACCATCCAGCGGTTATTGGAAGACCCCATGTCGGAAGAGCTGCTCAAGGAAAAGCTGACGCCGGGAACCGTCCATATCGATTACGACGAGGAAAAGAAGGCCCTGAGCTTCAGCTCGAAGCCTTCCGTGAAAGTGAAGAGTTAAGCCGCGCCGCCAGCGCCGCCTGCAAAACTCCCAACGCAAGCCCTCCCAGGACGTCTCTGGGCCAATGCACCCCCAAGACAAGCCTGCTCAATCCGACAAGGGCGGCCAGCGCCGCCGCTCCCGCATAAAATAGACCGCGAAATTTTGGAAGCCGCTCTCCCGCCAGGTGCGCCGCGACGGGGTAAAACGTCGCCGCCGCCAGCGAGTGGCCGCTGGGAAAGGCGTAGCCGCGGGCCTCGGCCAGCCAGGGCCAGAGCTCGGGCCGGGGCGCCGCGACGGCGTATTTGAGCCCCTCGCCCAAAAACCCGGTCGTGACCACCAGCGCCCACAAAAGCCGGGCCTGCCCGCGGCTGCCGGCCATGTACAGCGCCAGGCCCGCCAACGCGGCTGCCGGGTAAATCACGTTCCAGGCCCCCAAATACGTCGCGAAGACAAAAAAGAAATCAAAGCTGGGCGACAACAGCCCGCGAATTTTCCAAAGAATCTGCTCTTCCATGGCAGGCGCCCGAGGCCAGTCCTTAGCTCAGGAGCATTCGGAATAGCCGCAATCGTGGCAAGTGGGGCCGGAGCAGCCCGACTCGAAACCGACGTTTGAAGAATAACAGTTGGGGCAAAAATCGCGGTGCGTCTGCCAAAGCTCCAAAGGCTTCTCGGCGCCTTCGGATTCAAGGAAGCCCGTTTTCTTCAGATGATTCCTGAGAGCGATGCTGATCGCATGCGCGATGGAGTTGATCCGGTTTTCGCCAAATCCCACCGGGCGGTCCCCTTTGACGGAATTTAAGTGCTTCAATATCTTGACCGGATCTCCCCCCGCCTCAAAATACTTCGACAGCAGGATTCCTATCAAGGAGGTCAGGCCGCTGATTTCCGTGCCCAGCGGCGGCAAATTGGTGAAAATTTGGTAAGGCCCGGTCTCGTCGTAATTTAAGTGCATGTGCAAGGGGCCGTAGCCGGTGTTGATCTGGTAATATTCCGAAGAAACGCCGAAAGCGTCGACCTCCCGGTGCTTTTGCGCCCGCGTCGCGGCCGCCTTCAAGCTGAGCACCTGCTGCGCCTTGGAGCCGTCGCGATAGATCGTCACCCCTTTGCAGCCCAGCTCGTAGGCCAAATAATACACGCGGCGAACATCCTCGACGGAGGCGGAGTTGGGCAAATTCACCGTCTTGGACACCCCGTTGTCGACGTGCTTTTGAAAAGCCGCCTGAATTCGGACGTGAAAATCCACCGGCACGTCATGGGCCGTCGGAAAAAGCCGCTGGATGTCCTCCGGAATATCAGATATCCCGCGAACCGACTTGTGGTTTTCGTCGATTTTGGCGAAAAGGTCCTTCTCCTTCATTCCAAAAAAATTATTGGCGCGCGCGACCTCCCTGAAAAGCGGGTTGACCTCGATGAAAACGTCGGCCGCATCGGGCTCCGAGCCGCTTTTGAGCGCGTCGAGCGCTTTGGCGTTGTAGCGCGTATAGGCGATGCCGAAAAAAGGCTCTATTCCGCCGCCCTGAAGCCCGGCCGCGATGGCGATGGTGCCCGTCGGCGCGATGGTGCTTCGCGCGCAGTTGCGCGGGGTCTGGGTCTGTCCGCGGTAATGCGGGCCCTTGGGGTCATAAATGGAGTTCTTCCAATACGGAAAGACGCCCCGCTGCTTGGCCAATTCCTCCGATTCCTTCAAGGCGCGGCGATTGACCAATTCCATGAGGCTTCCGGCCTGCTCCAAAGCCTCCTCGCTGTCGTAGGGGACTCCCAGCTTGACCAAGGCCTCGGCCCAACCCATGATGCCCAAACCGATCCGGCGGTTTCCCTTGGCGATTCTTTCGATCTCGGGCAGCGGGTAATTGTTGATCTCGATGACGTCGTCTAAAAAGCGCACGGCCGCCTGAACGGCGGCTCCGAGGCGCTCCAAATTCCACCGGCCGCGGGTGACCGGCCCTTCGATGAAGTTGGGCAATGAGATGGACCCCAGGTTGCAAGGCTCCCACGGCAGCAACGGGACCTCACCACAGGGGTTGGTGGACTCGATTTCTCCCATGGCCGGCGTCGGATTGGAGGCGGATTGGTTGATCCGGTCCAATACGACGAAGCCGGGATCGCCCGTCTGCCAGGCAAATTCCGCCATCTTATCGAAGACCTCCTTGGCCCGGAGCTTGCCGGCGACCTCGTTGGTCCGGGGATTGAGCAGTTCGTACTCGGCGTCGTCTTGAACCGCGCGCATGAATTTGGCGTCGATGCCCACCGAAACGTTGAAATTCTCCATCATGCCGGGCTGCGCCTTCATGGCGATGAAGCTTTGGATTTCCGGGTGCCAATACGGCAAAATTCCCATGTTGGCCCCGCGCCGGGACCCTCCTTGTTTGACCACATCCGTCATTTTGTCGAAAATCTGCATGAAGGAGAGCGGGCCGGAGGCGACGCCTTGGGTTTTTTGGACGATGTCGCCTTTGGGCCGGAGCCGGCCGAACGAGAACCCCGTTCCTCCGCCGCTTTTTTGGATCAACGCCTGGGCATGCAGGGCATGGGTGATTTTTTCAATCGAATCTTCGACGGGCAGGACGTAGCAGGCCGACAGTTGCTGGAGCTGGCGCCCGGCGTTCATCAAGGTCGGCGAGTTGGGCAGGAAATCGAAGCGCGACAGGAGGTCATAAAATTCCTCCTCCCAAAATTCGACCAGCTTTTTGGCCGCTGGTTGAGTCCTGGCGGCGCGCTCCAAATTTTTGATGACGCCTTTGAAGTTGTCCTCGCGCTGTTTGCAGTCGGCCAAGCCCGCGTGGAAAAGCAGCATGCGGGAAGACTTGCCGCCGGAGACCGGCGGAGTTTCGGCGACAAAGTGAATCCCCTGAAATACCCCCCATTTCTGGGCGTCGGCGTGAAAAAAAATCTCGGATAAAGCGATATTGCGCGCGACGGCCCGCAGCCATTTCTCGGGAGAGGGAGCGTCCCGCAGGTACTTGTCCTTGATGACTTTTCGCTGGTTTTCCGTAAGGAAAATTCTGGCGTCTTTGTCCTTGGAAGCCGGTTTTTCTCTTTCCATTCAATTGGCTCGCGGCGCGACAGATTCAATCGTATAGGTAGTTTAACAGGGGTTTCCTTTTTTGTCAATCAAGAAAGCTTCGAGCGAATCAGCCAGGGGAATTTCCCTGCGCCGCGCCGCGCGCCGAAAGGCCTACTCTTGCCTAGGTCTAAAGACGCGTAAAATATGGGACCAAGGGCCCATGACGGCGGCTGGCAATGGGAGTACAATGACCATGAAGCCGAACCTTGAGAGGTGCCCCTATGCTATCCCGGAAAATTTCAAAACCCGTCGCCGTCCTTGCCGTCGCCGCCTTTGTCGTCGCGGCCAATCCCCCCCAATTCTATGCCCACGCGGCGGCAGGCCGAAGCCGCGGCGGGATCCGCGTCAAAACAGCTTCCCGGCAGGCTTTCAAAGGGGCGCCGCGCGGGGTCATCCGCCTGCGCGCGCCGGTTTCCCGGCGCGTCGCCGGCGGCAGCCGGCAGGAGATTCGAGCCGGCCGGACCTGGACCGCGGAAAAAATAGCGCCGCGAATGCGCGTGAGCGAGGTCCCCGGCGCCGTCGCGGCGCTTGAAAACAGCGCGCAAGCCCTCGAGCAGGCCAATCTCAAGAGCCCGAAATTCCATTTTGCCGAAACATTTCAAAACCTCAAAATCCTTTTTACCGGAGACGCCCAAGAGGACGCCCTCCCGGCAGCCGTGTCCCCGCCTGCAGATTTCTCCGATCACAAGGCCATCGGCGAGGCGCTTGAATCTCAAGCCGTCCGCAATCATCTTTTGGCGGTCGTCATCGATTACTCCGAGTCCGCCTCCAGCAAAAAAGACAACGCGCGCAGCATCCTCGACGCCGTCGGCTACATCCTCAAGAACAATTTGGCGCTGTCAAAAACCTACCTGAACTACGGCGCCACGGTCAAGCCCGTCGACATCACATCGGCCGATCTCAAGCGCCGGCTGTCGCAGTTGCGCTCCCAAATCCGGAAACTGGCGCGGACCGAAAACGCGACCAACGAGAAACTTGTTTCGCAGTTTATTAAGTCCGTCGAAAAGTCCTTTCCTTTCAACCCTTACGGGCGGCCCGCGCCGTCTCTGGAAGGAAACCTTCCGCCGGCCCCCAAAGCAGCGCCTAAAAGCGCGGCCCCGGAGCGCAAATCTCGTTTTGCTTGGCTGGCGGCGGGCGCGCTCGCCGTGGCAGCCGAACCGGCATTCGCCATGACGGAGGTGGGCACGGCCCTCAACCAGCTTCCGGTGATTGGCTACGCCGCGACGGCGGCGAAAACCGGTTTGGGAGTGGCCGCCATATACGCCGTCAGCATCGGCGCGCAAAAATTGATTTCCGGAACCTTGGAGGCTCTTTTCGGCAAGCTGCCGGACCCATCCAAGAAATTTGCCAACCGCGTCACCCGGGACCTGACGTGGATTTCCGCCATGGTCGGGCTCTATCTTTTCGGGCTCATTCCCCAGGCTCTGGCGCCCATGGCGCAACTGGCCGGCCTCGGCATCGGGACTTTCACCGCCATCGAAACGGTCCGCTTCGTTTTGGGCGGATTTTTGCGCAAACTCAACGCCAGCCCGGCGACGATCAATCAGTACGTCGAGATGACCGTCCTGGCGGTCGGGTTTATTTCGGCCGGCATGACCACGGCGCTCATCGGCCCGATGCTCTCAAACGCCAGCCAAACCTTCAGCCCCGCCGCCACCGTCACCGCGGGCATCCTGGGGGGGCTGCCCCTGGGGCTGACTTTGGCCCCCTTCGCCAAGCAGCTTCTCGACGGCCTGACGCTGTTTTTTTCCCAGCCGTTTAAAGTCGGCGACAGGGTGGCCGTCGGCAGCCCCGCCGTGACGGGCACGGTCCAAATGATAAACCCTCACCGGGTGGAAATCAAAGAGGAAAAAACGCAAGCGACGGTGGTTTTATCGGCCGGCGACGTGCAAACCAACGCCATCCGCATATTGAGCCGGGCTTCGGAGAATCTTTTGAAATAGACGGGGGCGCTTATGGCT
>MGUX01000151.1 GCA_001800185.1 Elusimicrobia bacterium RIFCSPLOWO2_12_FULL_59_9 | reverse complement strand
GACCGGGCGGAAAAATTTGACGTCGTCGTGGGACTGCGCAGCGAATCGGAGGCGGAATTGGCCCGGGGTCCGGCGGAAGGCGCGGAGCTCTTCATGGAGCAGCCTAAGGAAAAGCAGTTGCTCAAACCCGCGGCAAGCAAGAAATAGTCGGATGATCCGCTTTGAAGACGTGGCCAAAATTTACGGGACGGGCGCGACGGGCTTTGAGGCTCTGGGCGGCGTGTCCTTTCAGGTGCGGGCCGGCGAGTTCGTGGCCGTGGTGGGCCCTTCCGGCTGCGGCAAATCCACCTTGCTCAACATATTGGGCCTTTTGGATCAGCCCAGCCGCGGTCTTTACGCCTTGGGCGGGCGGGAAGTCGGGACGCTCGGCGACGGCGAAAGATCCCAGCTCCGGCGCGTGAAAATAGGCTTCGTGTTCCAATCCTTCAACCTTTTGCCGCGCTTTTCCGCTCTGGAAAACGTCGCGCTGCCGATGAGCTACGCCGGAATGGGCATGGAGGAGCGCCGCGCGCGAGCGGCCGGGCTTTTGGACCGCGTCGGCTTGAAGTCCAAGAGCCTGCAGACGCCTCTGGAGCTTTCAGGCGGGGAGAGGCAGCGAGTCTCCATCGCCCGCGCCTTGGCCAACTCGCCGGACGTGATTTTGGCCGACGAGCCGACGGGAAATCTGGATTCGCGCTCCAGCGCCGAAATCTTGGGCTTGATTCGGGAACTGCACGCTCAAGGGAAAACCGTGTTTTTGGTCACCCACGATCCGGGCATCGCGTCATCGGCTGAGCGCGTCCTTTCCATCAAAGATGGCCGCATCATCGAGGACCGGAGACGGTGAGGCTCTGGGAACTCATCCGCACCGGGCTTTTTGAAATCTACGCCCATAAAACGCGCTCTTTTCTGAGCTTCTTGTCCATTTCCATCGGCGTGGCGGCGATGCTTTACACCTTTTCCCAGGTCAACGGAATGTTCGTGCAGTTCAACAAGGCCCTGGACTTGGTGGGGCACGGCCGCTTGGAGATCGAGCGCAAAGAAGATTACCGGTCCCGGGGACTCTCTCCCGGCCTCACCTATCAGGACGCGCTGGCTCTGCGCCGGCTGATGCCGGAGCTCCATATGGTCTCGCCGGTCGCGCAGCAATGGAGCCAGAGGTTTCGCTACGGCGGGTTTTCCAGCGAGGAGCCTGTTCTCTACGGCGTCACGCCCGAGTGGGCGAAAAGGGATTGGGTGTACACCCTGCGCGGAAGGTTCATCAACGACGATGACGTGCTTTTTGCCAAGCGGGTTTGCGTGATGCGCATGCCCGGCGGCTGGGATGAAAAGCCGTGGTGGGCGGTGTTTTGGGAGGACAGCAAGTATGACGACTTCGCCGCCCACAATGACCTTCTGGACCGGCAAATCACCCTTGGAGACAATCTTTTCACGGTGGTGGGCGTCATCAAAGAACCGCCCCGGGACAAAGACCCCAGATGGTTCAGCCGGGAATGGGGCTCTCCGATTTATATTCCGATCAGCACCTACCAGAAGATCATGCGGCTCTCCAACCGCGGCGGAAAACCCGACGAGGTGCGCGAAATCAACATCGACGTGGGCCGGGGAGAATTAGTCCCCGCGTACCAGCGCCGCATCAAGGCCGTTTTGCTGGAGCGGCACCGGGGGGAGGAGGATTTTAAAATCATCGATTTCAGGGACAGGTTTCAAAATATTCTCAAGAACCAAAGGGAGACCGCCCGGCAAGTGATGGCGGTCGGCATCGTGGCCATTTTGGCGGGAGGCATCGGCATCATGAACGTGACTTTGGCCACCATTTATTCGCGCATCAAGGAAATCGGCATTCGCAGGGCTATCGGCGCGCGGCGGCGAGACATCCTGCTTCAGTTTTTGCTGGAGGCGATGACTTTGGGTTTTTTTGGGGGAATCGCCGGCATCGCCTTGGGCTATGGCGGTATTTGGTATTTAGGCCGAAGAAGCGCCGAAACCCTCGCGGCTCTCGAGCTGTGGCATTTCGCCGCCACCTTGGCGATCGCCGTCGGAACCGGCTTTATTTTTTCGGTGATTCCGGCCTATCAGGCGTCCCGCTTGGACCCGGTGGAGGCTCTCAGGTATGAGTGATATGGGGGAAAGTGGTCAGGTGATCGAGTGGTCAAGTGGTCGAGTGGGCGAGAGGGAAAGTGATAAAGCGGCTGGGCGGCAAAGATAACGTGAAAAAATACAAATTGCCGGAAGCGGCGCGGGGAAGGCTGCTGCGCTGGTTTGATGGAAACAAGAGGGATTTGCCGTGGCGCAAAACCTCAGACGCCTATAAAATTTGGGTGTCGGAAATCATGCTGCAGCAGACGCAGGTTTCCACGGTGATCCCTTTCTACCGGCGATTTGTCGAGGAGTTCCCGACCTGCGCGGCACTGGCCGCCGCATCCGGGGACCGCGTCCTTCAATTTTGGTCCGGTTTGGGTTATTACTCCAGAGCGCGCTCCCTTCACCGGGCGGCGCGGGAGATTATGCGCAACCACGCAGGCAGATTTCCTTCTCTTTTCGGGGCGGCCCTCGGTTTGCCGGGCGTCGGGCGCTATACGGCCGGAGCCGTTTTGTCCATCGCTTACGGCAAACCTTTTCCGGTATTGGACGCGAACGTCATGCGCGTCTTTGCGCGCCTCTTCGCCCTCAGGAGGAACTTGAAGGACGCCGCCGTGCAAAAAGAGCTTTGGGCGGCGGCCGAGGATTTGATTTCCGTGGAGCGTCCTGGAGACTGGAACCAGGCCCTGATGGAGCTTGGCGCGCTCGTTTGCGTGCCGGAAAACCCGCGCTGCCGCAACTGTCCGGTTCGGGGCGCTTGCCGGGCGCGAAGAAGGGGGCTTGAAAACGCTCTGCCCGACACCGGCAAGAAGCCCGCCGGCGTGCCTGTGGTTCTCTCATGCCTTCTGGCCGGGCAAGGCGGAAAGTTGCTTTTGGAAAAGCGCCCTAAAGACGCCCGATTTTTGCCGGGGCACTGGGGGCTCCCTGAAATTTCGCCTTTGAAGGCCCCTGTTCAAGAACCGGTCCTCACGGTCCGCCATTGCATCACACGCCACAATATTCGATTGGGCGTGTACCGTTCGGCCGTTCCCAAGCCGTTTCCCTCCAATTACCGGTGGGTGGCCAGGGAAAACCTCGACCGCTATCTGGTTTCTTCTCTTTGGAAAAAGGTTTTGGCGGGCTACTCGTCGTCCCTTAAGAGTTCCAGAAGTCCCGCGGAGTAACCCGTCGATGGGTTGGCGCCGCTTCTGAAGCCGCCGGCGTTCATGCGGCCTTTCTGGGCGCGCGTATCCAGGCTGAAAAGAATCAGATTGTAAAGCCAGTCTCCCTCGGGCTCGATGGCGCCCTCTCCGGAAAGCTGCAGAAGGGCGTTGAGTTTGCGGGTGAGTTCCGGGTCTCTTTCCAGATAAGCCGGCATGCTGTAGGGATTTGAAACTTTGCCGACCTCGACGAAATCGGGGAAATCGACCGAGATATGCCTGGAAACTTTTGGGTCGATGAAAAGGCTCCCCGGCCAAATAATGCGCCCGCCGGTTTTCTGATCCTTGGCGCTCTTGACGCCGAGTTTTTTCATCAATTTGACCAGCGGATGCCACATGTCGAAAGAGGTCTGAAGCTCGAAAAGCGAGCTCAATTTGTAGGCCAGCATCATGCTGGAGCTGCAGTAGGCGCGGTAAAGCTCGTTTGAAAAGCCATAAGCGAAGCCGACGCCGAGGCCGGTCATCATCGCCTTGACCTGCTCCACGGCTCTTTGGTTCAGGAGCTTCAGCAATTTTCCGGCGTGAGTCTTGGGAATGCGGGCCAGCCGCTCGTAGTCTTCGCGGCTGATTTGGGTCTTCCAATCGCCGCCGTCCGCGCCGTGGGCGTTTGCGCGGTAGCCGTCCTTCCGGTATTGCTCTTGGAAGGCCTTCCAGGTTCGCGCCGGGTCCAAGCGGCTCACTCCCAGACGCAGGTACGGGCCGTTCTGCGCGAACTGTTCCATCAAGCCGATCATGCGGATGCCGCCCTCTCCGGCGTTGGGGTAATTGTCAACGGCCCATGTCATCGAAACGCCGTCGGCTTTGCGCACCCAAATCATGCCCACGTGGGAATAACCGTTTCTGGTGAAAGAGCGTTTCGAGAGCCAAGCTTGGAGCAGGCGCAGGCTCCCTTTCACCGCGTTGCGGATTCCCTGTCCCTTTGAAAACTGCGGCTCAGAGGACGGATTGGCCCACATTCCAAGAAGGTTGCCCATCAAGCCTTCTTTCCACGCCCGGCGCCAAAGCCGCCAACTTAGATGCGGCCGGACTCCAAAGGTGATTTCAGCCGCTTCCCTTCCGAGGCTTCTTTCGCCGATAATGTCGCCGGTCTTGACCCTGAAGCTGACCTTTTTCCCGCCGCGGGCGTCCAAAACGAGAGTATTTCCGACAAAGTTTTCCAGGCGCAGGCCGCTGTCCTCAAGCTTCTTTCTCAACGCGGCCTCGATTCCGGCTCTGCCGTTGCGGCGGGCGTAGCGGAGCAACGCGGCGGCGAGGGCGCGGCCGGCGTAGCGCGTCTGCCCGACCTCCGGATCGGTGTACATCGACGCCATCGATTTTTCCACCAGGGTCTTAAGGGTCTTGACGTGACGAATGAATTCGGCGGACTCAGGATTCTTACGGCCGTCCTTCTGCAGGCGGCCAAGATGGCGCTGCAAAACTTCCTGGGGATAAACGGCGCCGATGACGTCGGAGGCGACGCCCGGCAGCTGAGAGGCCAGCTTCTGAACCGTCACCTTGGTCAGCCAATCGGAGATTTCAGCAGCCGGCGCTTTTGCGATTTCGTTGGGGAGATTGGACGGGGGGTCCAGGGGTTGAAGCGTCAAAAGCCGCCAAGTCAGGTCAACGGCGCGTTCCTCGGCCTTGGGGGAGTTCTTCTGGCGCGAAAGGCCGGCGATCACCTCGACCGCCAATTCCCTGGCCGCGTCCACCACTTCATAGCGCTTCCGGTTGAATTCCAACACCTTCCTTTGCAGACCGGTTAGATTATTATCTTTCAGGTTGTCGGAAATCTGGTCCGAGTATTTCTCAAATCCCAGCTTGACCAGAAAATCCCGGGTGTCATTTTTAATCCATTCCGCCGGCAGCAGCAGGCCATGATCTTCGGAGCCGTCTTGCGGGTCGGATGCGAAGCTCTGCCCTGGAATCCAGACCCCCGTCTCGGTGCTGCTTCCCAAAGACTCGGCGTCTTTGAGGAAGGCGTCAAAGAGGCGGCCGCTTTCCAGGCTCAATTCCTCCGCGCCGGATTGTGGTTTTTCCAGTATGGAGTTCAAGACGGAGAGAGTCTGCTTGTGGCGCGTCCACTGCGGGGTTTGAAGAATTGTCGGGTCTTGGCGAATGACTTGCAGCAACAGCGGAAGATTGACGCGCTTTTTATCCGGCGTGACGCAGATGTTGAAAAGCTGCAAGGGGGTTATTTTGAGGTTGGGGAGATTGAACCGGCCGCTGGAGCCGTGGTACGGCATGTCCATCGCCGCGGCCGAGGACAGCCCGGGAGGCATTACAAGGGCCAAACTGATAAAGACGGAGATTACGCTCTTCATCATTTAAATTATATAGGAACCGCCGCCGCAGACCCAGAGGCGAAAGTCCTAAATGCAAGCCGTCAATGGGCCTAGCTCCCATTAGGCCTATTGGCCCGAGGGCGAGGACATTTGATTGCACGCACAAAACGCGGCCGATTTAATTGAGGAGATTTTGCAGGGAATCTTGGTTGTGGGCCAGCTTTTTGCGGACATCATCGATCTGGCCGCGCGCCTTGGCGACCTCTTCTTCCGGCGCGCGGGAGACAAAGGCTGGATTGTCCAGCCGCGCTTGAATGGATTTGAGTTGATTTTCCAGCGAGAGAATTTCCTTTTGGAGCCGGGACCTGGTTTTGTCAAGGTCAATTTCGGATTTGGGGATTAGATAGGTCACGTCCGGCGAGGAGGAGGGAGGGGATAGATAGTTGTTTCCGGCATCAGGGTTTCCAGGCTTATCCACGCCTCCCCGCGCATCGGTGATTTTGGCGAGCGGATGAAGGAAATGGCGGGCATGTTTAAACAATAGGTCATCTGCCGTCTGGGTTTTGGTCTTGAATCTGACCGTCAGGTTTTGGTCCGGGGGAATATTGTAGTCGAAACGGAAAACGCGAATGTCGGTGATGACTCCCTTGAGAAAGTTTATATTTTTTCTATCTTCAGGAGAGACGGAAAGAAAGGGCTTCGGCCAACCCGAGGAAAGCAAAAACCCCTTGGGCGGGTCAACGAGCAGCTTATCGTAGATGCCGTGCCAGAGTTCCTCGGTGATGAAGGGCATGATGGGGTGCAGGATTTTGAGCGCGCGCTCTAAGACGGTGATCAGGACCGCGAGGACGGTCGCGCTCCTGGGAGCCTGTCTGTATTTGGTGATTTCGATATACCAGTCGCAGTAGTCGCCCCAAAGAAATTCGTACGTCAAGCGGGCCGCCTCATCCACCCGGTAATTTTCGAGCGCTTCCGTGGCTTGTTCGATGGTTTCCGAGCAGCGGCCTAAAATCCAGCGGTCGGCGAGATCGAAATTTCCTTCTTTTAGCAGTCTTTCAGGGCGCTGAATCCAGGTTTTGATCTGATCCAATTCTTTCGCGCCGGGCGCGTCGAGCTGCATCAGAACATAACGTGTCGCATTGTAGAGCTTGTTGCAGAAGTTCCGCGGGCCGACGGTGGCTTCCGGGGCGAAGGCGATGTCTCGCCCGGGCACCACTTGGGACATGAGGGAAAAACGCATCGCGTCGGTGCCGTATTGGTCCATGAGAGTCAGGGGGTCGATCACGTTTCCCAGAGATTTGGACATTTTTTTTCCGTGCTTGTCCCGCACGATGCCGTGGATGTAGACGTCTTTAAATGGGACCTCCTTCATAAACTCCAGACCGGCCATGATCATGCGGGCGACCCATAGGTATAAAATCTCGTAGCCCGTCACCATCACGGTGGTGGGATAATAATAATTCAGGAGCGTTTTGTCGTTTCCGGGCCAACCGTCCGGCCAGCCGAAAACGGAAAACGGCCACAGCGCCGAGGAAAACCATGTGTCCAAAACGTCGGAGTCCTGTTCCATTTCCCCGTGGCCGCAGTGGGGGCAACTTTGCATCGCCGCGCGGGCGCTGACCGACGGCGGGCATTTCGAATTTTCTTTCTTGCAGTACCACACTGGAATCCTGTGGCCCCACCAAATTTGGCGAGAAATGCACCAATCCCGCAGATTCTCCATCCACAGGAGGTAAGGCTTTTCCCAGGAGCCGGGATAAAATTTCACTTTACCGGTTTTAACCGCATCTATCGCAGGCTGGGCCAACTCGTCCATTTTCAGGAACCACTGTTCCGACTCGAGGGGCTCGATGGGCTGATTGCAGCGGTAGCAGATGGAGACTCCCTGGCGGTATGGTTTTTCGTCCCTGAGGAAATCCCCGGTCTTTAAGTCCTCCAGCACTTTTTTGCGGCAGGCGTCCCGGTCCAGGCCGGAATAGTTTTTTCCGGCCTCTTCAGTCATCTTGCCGTCGAAGCCTATCACGCGCACGGTCGGCAGGCCGTGTTTGCGGCCGATTTCGTGGTCAACGGGGTCGTGAGCGGGAGTGACTTTCAACGCTCCGGTTCCAAAGGACAAGTCGATGGCGGTATCGGCGATGACGGGAATGGAGCGTTCCGTGAGAGGCAATTTCACCCGCCGGCCTATCAGAGATTTGTGGCGTTCGTCTTCGGGATGGACCGCCACGGCGGTGTCGCCCAGCATCGTTTCGGGGCGCGTCGTGGCGACGACCGGTCCCGGATTTCCATTTTCGAGAGGATAGTGAATGTGCCAAAGCTTGCTGCTTCGATCCTCATGTTCGACCTCGATGTCCGAGAGAGCGGTGCCGCAGCGCACGCACCAGTTGATCATCCTTTTGCCGCGGTAAATCCAGCCCCTGTTCCAGAGTTTTTCGAAGGCGGCATAGACCGCGCCGGCGCAGGGGTCGGCCATGGTGAAGCGCACCTGCCCCTCTTTTAGGTCCATGGCGCAGCCCATGCGCTGCTGCTGGTTTAAAATGGCGTCCCCGCATTCGCGGCGCCAGGTCCACATGCGCTCCAAAAATTTTTCGCGGCCGAGGTGAAAGCGGGTCAGGCCCTCGCTTCTTAGCTGTTTTTCCACGACGTTTTGGGTGGCGATGCCGCCGTGGTCCGTGCCGGGAACCCAGTAGACGTTTTTGCCGCGCATTTTGTGATAGCGGGTCAGAACATCCTGCAAGGTGCTGTTTAAGGCGTGGCCCATATGCAGAGAGCCGGTGATGTTGGGAGGCGGGATGGCCATGACGAATCTTTCCGTCTTGTCCCCATCCGGTTTGGAAGAGAAAAGATCGCTCTGCACCCAGGCTTCGTACCACTTTTTTTCGGTCGGTTTTGGGTTATAAACCTTGGGCAGCATTTCGACCTATCCTATAAAATAGCTTCGAGGGGAGCAAATAAACATCTTCTTGATGGAATGGTAAATGCCCCTTTTATTCGTTTTTCCTTGCTGAAGAAAAACTTAAGAACCGGAGTGATGTATCCGGATATGCCGTATTAATAAGGGTTTTTCGCTTCAGTTTCTTTTCAGTTGACTTTCGGCGCATTTGGCCTCAAAATGCAGATATGCGCTGGGGTGTGGCAGTCTTATTGTTTGCTGGTCTTCATGCCGTTGTGGTCCAGCACGGCCTGGCAGCGAACACCACCGCCGCTTTCCTCAAGATTCCCGTGGGGGCCCGCCAAGTGGGCATGGGCCAAGCTTTCACAGCCGTCGCCAACGACGTCAACT
>MGUX01000150.1 GCA_001800185.1 Elusimicrobia bacterium RIFCSPLOWO2_12_FULL_59_9 | reverse complement strand
GTTTTGCTCAATAAGGAGAACAACTGGGCCAGCCGCTACGCCGATACGCTTATTCAGGCCGACACCTTGATCGCTGAGGAGTCCGTCTTCAAGGTCAAAGAGTTTCTGCAAACGGACAAAATTGACGGGGCGATCACCTTTTGGGAGGAGGACGTCCCGCTTTTGGCCAAGCTTTGCGAAACCTTCGATTTCAAGGGGAACTCTTACGAGGCGGCCTTGAACGCGCGCAACAAGCTGCGCATGCGGCAGGTGCTGCAGGACAAAAAGCTCTCCAAATATTCGCCCAAATTCGCGGAAATCAAGACCGCCAAGGATTTGGACCGTATCCCCTCCAAGATCGGGTTTCCCTGCGTGTTTAAGCCCAGTTGGGGCGTCCTCAACCAGTTCGTCGTCAGGGTGGACGATTTGGACGAGGCCAAGAGCGCCTTCGAGTATCTGTCTTCGAACATGACCCCGGAGTTTGATCCCATCTACTCCTACGGCACGGGCGTTTTGTGCGAAGGATTTCTGGAAGGGGCCGAAGTCGACATGGACATTTTGCTTCAAGACGGCCAGATGAGGTTTTACGCCTTCGGCGACAATTTTCCGCAGAAAGGCCCGTTCTTTGTCGCCGCGGGCAACGCCATGCCTTCGCGGCATGAGGACGCGGACCTCAAAAACGTCCTGGACATGGCCGGGGAGGTCATCGCCGCCCTGGGGCTGCGGCAGGGGGCGCTTCATTTGGAATCCAAGATCGACGCCGACGGCGCCAAGCTCATCGAGGTCAACGCGCGGATGGGCCGCGACTATATGTGCGACTGGATCAAGAGCATTTGGGGCGTGGATTTAATTGAGGAGGGTTTGAAGGCGGCCTTGGGATTTCCGGTCGTCATTGAGGCCAGCCCGGCGCCGAAGATTCACCTCGTTGGGCAATATCTGGCGCCGGAATCCTCCGGAGTCATTTCCAGGCTCAGCGCCTCCAACCCCGACCAGGACCCCGAAAAAGTCCAGGATTTAACGCTTCTCAAGGAGATCGGCGACCCCGTGTTGGTTCCGCCGGAAGGTTTTGACGTCATCGGCTGGGTCGTGGGAAGAGGCGACACCTACGCTCAGGCCGAAGAAAACGCCAACGAGGGAGTCAAAAGCCTCCAAATCAGCATCGCCCAATTCGACCCTTCCTCTCTCATCGGCAAGACAAGGCGGCGGAAACGCCTTTCTTTCGCCTCCATCGACCGCAAGAGAATCATTCAGAGCGCCCGTCTGGAGCGCATCCGCCAATTGGACCTCAAGAGTCTGCGCTCCCTGCACGTGGGAATTCTCTGCAACCGCTACGATGAGAACGAAGACGCGGAGGAGTCCAAAGTCCAACAGGACTTGACCTCCGTCGGGCTCAATATCCAAAAGGCCTTGCAGTCCAAGGGCTACCGGACGACGTTTTTTGACATGAACGAAACCCCGCTGCCTTTCGACAAGATGTCCAAGGCGAACGTCGACATCATGTTCAACGTTTGCGAAAGAATCAACAACTCCAGCCTGCTGGAGCCCCACGGGGCTTCCATCCTGGATTGCCTCGGGATTCCCTACACCGGTTCCAATCCCCTGACCCTGGCCCTGTGCATCGATAAAATCAAGGTCAAAAAAATTCTGGAGTATCACAGCATCCCGACGCCGCGTTTTGATTTCGCCTTCAACGTGAAAGACACCATCAGCGAGGATTTATCCTATCCTCTGATCGTCAAGCCCGCCAATACCGACAACTCCATAGGCATCACCAACGATTCGGTGGTGACCAGCCCCAAGGCCCTAAAGCGCCAAATTGAAAAAATCCTGACGGATTACAACCGGCCGGTGCTGGTGGAGGAATATATCGAGGGCGACGAGGTGGACGTCAGCATCATCGGCGACGAGGAGAACATGCGCGTTCTGCCCCTGTCGCGCTCAATTTTTGACGATCTGCCCGAAGGGGTGTGGCATATCTATCCGTTTGAGGCCAAGTGGGAGGCTAAATCAATTTATGAGAAGATCAGGACCGAGAGGCCGGCGAAATATTCGCAGAAGCTGACGCAGCTTATTTCGGAAATATGCCTGGACGTCTACAACACCTTCGATTGCCACGATTATACCCGCATCGAGCTGCGCGTGGACAAATTCGGCAATCCCTTCGTGTTCGAGGTCAATCCCAACCCCTCGATCAACGACGGCGACGCGGTCCCGGCTTGCGCGGAAATCATCGGCATGAACTACCCGGATTTTATCGAGGAAATATTGAAAAACGCGGTGATGCGCTACCGAACCCGCCCGCCGTACTACCACCTGCAAAGCTCGTTGATCGCGCTTTGACCTTTCGGTCGAATTGACTCAGTGATTGCTCAGTGCAGCCAGCGGTTGGCCGGTGTCCCCATGACGCGTTCAAAAGCGCCGGAAGCGTTGAAGCTTAGGTCCTCGGCCTTCTTGAAATTACTGGAAAAATCCACGCTGCGGTCGTGGGTCTCGCCGTCGGGACCTGTGGCGCCGCCGTTGCCGCCGCGGCCGCCGGAATCCGGGTCCACGGTGGAATCGGGGCCGTCGTCGCTCCGGTTGTTGTCCGTATCGTCCCAACTATCCGGACTCTTGGCGGGGGGCATTTTGCCTTTGCCCTTTCCCTTGCTTTTCATTTCCACGAAGCTCGTGGGGCGGTGGGTCGGATTCGGCGATGGGAACCGAACGCCGTCTTGGCCCTTCATGCCATGGGGGCGTATTTCGGTCGGGTCGTCCCATTTTGGTTCGGGTTCGGGCTCGGGTTTCGAGGGTTCGGGCGGATTAATCTGCCGTTCGATGCGCTCTTCCATGCCCGGACAGTCCTTGCCGGACTTCAAATTGAAGCTCATGAGGATAGCCGGATGGACCGGGACCGGGATGTTGACGCGGAAGGCGGCCGGAAGCCGCACCGAGCGTCCGCTGTAGCCTCCGGCGAAAGCTCGCGCGGGGACCAGTAGGGCGGCGGCCGTCAAAAGCGAAAATAGGCGTGCCGTGAATAGACGTCGATTCTGAATCATAAATTTATTGTATGTTCCAAGGAACAATACAACCTCCTTTCCTTAATATTCTACGCGTTGTCAGGCCCGGTTTCATGAGGCTAAAGACCCAATAAAGCGGCGTTTTTGGGCCCATCAAGAAATGGGTCCTATGGCCCACGGCCCTGCTAATCTTGCCAGGAGGGCTTCTCGTAGCCCTTTCTGATTTCAAGGATGAGCCGGCAGATTTCCTTTTTTAGATTCCCGTCTTTTGATTTCCGGTAAGCGCGGCCCAGATAGGCGGCCGCGTCCGGTCCGCCGATGTCGGCCACGGCCTGCCGGGCCAGGGGAGTGACGTCGTCGGCGGGTTCGTGCAGGAACAAGTTGACCAGCGCCGGCAGGGCCTCTTTGCGGCTCGCGAAAGTGGCCAGCATGGCGCGCCGGGAACGAACGGCCACCTCCTCTTGGGTAAACTCGCTGCCGCCTTGGTAATAGTCCTCCAGCATGCCGATCAGATTCCAGGCGATGATCTGCGACATTTGTGAGCCGGCGGAGACGGTTTCTTCATAGTGCCGGCGGCCGAAGCGGTCTTTTTGCGGCAAAATAGGAAGTTTGCGATTATTTGGAAAGAGAAAATCATTGAGCGGGATAATGTAGCCGAGCTCATCATTTCCAAGCCCCAGCAAAAATTGGTGCGGCGCCCGGAGATGATTCTTGAGAACCGGAGTTTCCGGGGCGCCGGGATTAGGGGACGCATCCGCGGGAAGAAAACCGCCTAGATAAATTTCCGGAGCGAGCTCCCCGGGGATGGTGAAAATTTCCGCCAAAGGGTCGCCGCGCGCATCTTTAAGGACGATGAGATCGATCTCGGTTTGTATGTCCTGGCCGTCCGGATCCGGCATTCCTTTGGTATAGCGTTCCCGCTCAAAGACGCCTTTTTTCGATAGGCGGTCCAAAAGCAGGTTGTCCAAGGGAATAAAAATTTTCCTCACCCGGACGTCCATGGCGGCGACGGGCGCCGGTTTTTGGTTCAGGGTCGAAGCAATGGCCCCGGCGCTCACCAACTCGCCGATTTTCTGTATGCCCTTCCAGCGAAGGGCGAGCTCCTCTGAAAGAGGCATTTTATTGTTTTTGTCATCGTAGCCGTAAAGGTCGCCGGGGGCGATAAGGGCGCCGATGGCGCCGTTGGCGTGCAGCCCGATGCCGCCCCCTTTTTGCTCGATGGAAGAGGCGATTTGTCCGGAAATATCCGCGCTGATTTGGGTGATTTTGCTCCAAAAAAGCTCCGGGTGAACGCCCAAGTTAACCATGGTGGCGATGGACTCGCCTGAGGGGCTTTGGGCTCTGAGCACATGCAGGCGGCGATCAAAAACCTCGGGGCTGCGGCGATCCTCGATGATGCTTTTGCCGTTGAAATCCGGCACCCCGGCTTGCGCGAAAATCAAATCCGAGGCTTGGGCTTTTTGGTCCGCTTCCCGAATGGCCGAGGCCGCCTGACTGTAAATGAGCTCCATGAACCGGGGATTGCGGCCGCTTTTGCTGTGAATGGGGGAAAATCCGAACAGGTATTCGATGGCCGCGATGGGAGCCGCATGGGTGCGCATGGGCCCCCAAAGACCGATGGTGTCGGGGCCGGAGTGATTATGCGTGGCCTGCACGATGACCAAGTCGTAGCCCAGGTCGGCGACCCGATCGCGGATGACGCGGGTATCGGGATAAAGAAAACCCACGGCGTCCAGAGTGACCACGGCGACCTTTGTTTTGCCGGCCTTGATCACCAAGGCCCTCGCGTAGAGATCGTCATGGACTCCTTTGGGATGGTTGTAAAAAACCGGATCCCGCCGCAGGCCCCGGAAAAGCCATTTGTACCAGTTTTTGGGGCTTTCCAACCGGGTGTAACCCGCGAAGTAGAGTCCCTCCCAGGGCTTTCCGCCGGTGGCTGGAGTGATGGTTTTTGAGGAAGCTCCCACAAAAACGGAGGCGGCCGGGGCTTCCCCGGCCGCGTTTTCCCAGGCGAAATCCATCTTGGATTTCGCCTGTTCCGGAGCCGAGCCTTCGGGAGAAACGTCCTCCAATTGGAGCAACTGCCTCTGCGGTTGGGAGGCCCGCAGGAGGCCCGGGCAGGCCAGGCGGGCGGCCAAGCATGCGCTCAGGAAAAAAAGTCCCGGCCTTTTCATTCTCAATAGAATATCAAAGGCTGTTCCGGCTCGATAGAGGCTTTGGTCCTAAAAGAGCGGGGTTAAAAGGCCTAGCATGAATTAGGCCCAAAGGGCCTTCATCATGGATGAATTGGGAGGATAAGGAGATAAATTCAGGATTTACGGCGGACTTTAAGCACCAAGTCTTTGATCTCGGCGACTTCAACCGCGGCGCCTTGGGGGATTTCGCCCTCCAGGCTGAGAGCGTTCCATAACTCCCCTCCAATCAGGACGGCGCCGGCCGGCTTAAGAGGCGTTTGGGCCGTTCCCTCTGCGCCGATCATGGCTTGCAGTCCGGTCGCCGGTTTTTTGCGCAGGGCCCTGTAGGCAAAAAAAGCGACGGTGGAAGTGAGGGCGACCATCCCGGCCAGATTGCCGGCCACCACGCTCCAGGAAATCGAGATGCCGCTTGAGGGCTGTTTGTTGAAAAGCATGAGCACGCCCAGAAGATTTGATATCACGCCGCCCGCCGTCAACAACCCGAAGCTCGGCACGAAAATTTCTGAAAAGAAAAGCAGGAAACCGAGCAGGATCAAAAGGATGCCGGCGTAGTTCGCGGAAAGAGTCTGAAAAGAGTAGAGCGCCAAAATGAGGCTGATGCCGCCCGCGATGCCCGGCAGGATAAGGCCGGGGTTGTAAAGCTCGATAAAGAGTCCGGCGGCGCCCAGGCTCATGAGCAGGAGCGCGATGTTGGGATCGCTGATGGTGGCCAGAAGCTTCTGCCTTTCGTTCATCTCCATGTAAACCAAGCGCGAGTTTTCGATGCGCAGCTCCCAAGGCGGAGCGTTGAGGCGGCCGATGAGGTCGTCCATATTTTCCGCCTTAAAATCGACGATATTTTTGTCCACCGCCTCTTCGACCGGGATGGAAATGCTTTCGGTCACGGCTTTCTCCGCCCATTGCTCGTTGCGGTTTCTGCGCCTGGCGATGGATCTTAAATATGCGGCCGCGTCGTTGACCGCTTTTTCTTCGATGGGTTGTTGCGCCGCTTTTTCCTCCTTTTTGCCCGGGAAAGACGGCGGGCCTCCTCCGAGCATGACGGGATGTGCGGCGCCGATATTGGTGCCGGGCGCCATGGCGGCCACCTGGGCGGCCATCGTGATGAACACTCCAGCGGAGGCGGCCCTGGCGCCGGAGGGGCTGACGTAGACGATCACGGGCGTTTCGGAGTTCAAGATGTCCTTGACGATCACGCGCATGGAGGTGTCTAGGCCTCCCGGCGTGTCCAATTGGATGATGAGCGCCGCGAAATTTTCCCGGTTGGCTTTGCGCACCGCGTCTCCCAAAAATTCCGCCGTGACCGGGCTGATGATGCCGGAGTAGGTCGCGACAAGGGCCGGGGAGCCTCCCGCGGCCGCGGCGGCCGGGCGGGCCGCGGGCGATGCGGCCAAAGATATCCCGATGAGAAGAAGGCCCGACAATTTTGCCGTCATTCAACCCCTTTGATGCGGTCCGGAGGCCAATAAATGAACCAGGCCTTGCCCTTCAAAAACCGGTCGGCGACGGGCCCCCAAAAGCGGGAATCGCAGGAGCGGTCGCGGTTGTCTCCCATGACAAAATATTCGTCCGCCGGCAGCTTCACCGGGCCGAAAAAATCGCGGGTGGCGTCGCCCAAGGTTTGATCCAGTTGATGGTCCTGCCATAAATTTTGGTAGCGGTCCGGATCCAGGCGGACCGGGGAGGAGGGCTGGCGCTGCGCGTCGACGGTCTGCGTGTAGGCTTCATGCAGCAGAGGCTTGTCGTTGACGAAGACGACCCCATTTTTGACCTCCACTTTGTCGCCGGGCAGGCCGATGGCCCGCTTGATGAAATCCTTGCCGTATTGCTTGTTGCCGCAGTGCACTTCCTCGGTATCATCGGTGGGGAAGCGGAAAACGACGACGTCGCCGCGCTCGACTTTTTTCCATCGCGCCAGCCGGGTGCTCGTCATCGGAATGCGGATGCCGTAAATGAATTTATTGACGAAGAGATGATCGCCTTCCAAGAGAGTGGCGCGCATGGAGCCGGAGGGAATTTTAAAGGCCTGCAGAACGAAATACATCAGAAACGAGGCCAGGAGCACGGCGGAAAAGAAAGTGTCCGCCCATTCCAGGTCATTGCTCAGCATCGTCTCCCTTTCTTCGAGTTCGGCGCCCTGCGCGTAGATGCGGAAAAAACCCCAAACGGCGCCCGCCGCGGCGGCGACGCATCCGTACAATAGGCTGCGGTGATTGAGGGCGCTGATGCTTTGCATGGGGATGTTCCCGCGGCTGTCCAAGCTCATCGTGATGATCATCACCAGGGCAAAGCCCGTTCCGGCCCAAAACATGGAATGCCAGACGCCGGCCCACAGCCGCGTTTTCCAGCTTTCTCTTTTCAGGGATATGCGGACGAGCGCCGCATAAAATCCCATTCCAAGCCCGACCCAAAACAAGCGTTCTTCCATTTTTTGCGCGCCGGCTACTCCGTGATTTTAAGCGCCGCCAGAAAAGCGCTCTGAGGAATTTCAACGCGGCCGATCTGCTTCATTTTTTTCTTGCCCTCTTTCTGCTTTTCCAGCAGTTTCCGCTTGCGCGTGATATCGCCGCCGTAGCATTTGGCGATCACGTCCTTGCGTATCGCGGGGATGGTTTCCCGGGCGATAACTTTTCCCTGGACGCGCGCTTGAATAGCCACCTCGAACATCTGCCTCGGAATGAGCTCCTTGAGCTTCTCGGCCAGAGCCCTTCCTTTTTGATAGGCCTTGCCGCGAAAGGTGATCAAGGAGAGCGCGTCCACGGGATCTCCATGAATAAGAATTTCCAGCTTGACCACGTCGGCCGCCTTGAAGCCGGAAGGCTCGTAATCGAAGGAGGCATAGCCTTTGGAGACGGACTTAAGTTTATCATAAAAATCGAGGACAATCTCGGAAAGGGGCAGTTCGTATTGCGTGATGACCCGGTTGCCGGGGATATGCAAGAGGGAGCGATATTCGCCGCGGCGGTCCTTGAGGAGGTTTAAAACCGCTTCCATAAACTGCACCGGCGTGACGATCGTAGCCAGCACATACGGCTCCCGCACTTCATGCAATTCGCCGGATTCTGGAAAATCGGCGGGATTGTCCAAATGAAACCAGTCTTTGGATTTATTTGTCCTGGCTTGATATTCCACGTTCGGCGTGGTGGCGATCAAATCCAGGCCGAATTCCCTTTCCAGGCGCTCTTTGACGATTTCCATGTGCAGCAGCCCCAAAAATCCCAGGCGGTAGCCGAAACCCAGGGCGGAGGAGGATTCGACTTTAAATTGGAAGGAGGAATCCGAGAGATGAAGCTTCTCGATGGCGTTTTTGAAGTTCTCGTAATCGGACGGCGAGGTCGGGAAAAAGCCCGCGAAAACGACGGGCTTGGCCTCCTTGTATCCAGGCAGGGCGTTTTTGAGCGGCCGGGCTTGCTCCGCGATCGTGTCGCCGACCCGGATATGGTGGATATCTTTGACGCCCGTGATCAGGTAGCCGACCTCTCCGGCCGAAAGGGCGTCCGTTTTGACCCGGAGGGGAGTCAGATAGCCCACCTCCTCGGCCTCCGTCTTGTACTGCGTCGAGAAAAATTGAATTTTCATGTTTTGCCGCAGCGTTCCCTCAAACACGCGCAACGTAATGATGACGCCGCGGTAGGGGTCATAAAACGAGTCGAAGATTAAAGCGGCCAGCGGAGCCTCGGTGTCCCTTTTGGGCGGAGGGATATTCACCACGATGGCCTCTAAAATTTCCTCGGTGCCGCGGCCGTCTTTGGCCGAGGCCAAAATCGGGGGCGTGTCTAGCTTGAGAAATTGCTTGAGCTGCTGGCTGTTGCCTTCGACGTCGGCTTGGGGAAGGTCTATTTTATTGAGCACCGGGATCAGGCATAGGGAGAGCTGCTGGGCCAGATGCGTGTTGGCCAGGGTCTGGGCTTCCAGGCCCTGCGAGCTGTCCACCACCAAAATGGCCCCCTCGCAGGCGGCCAGGGCGCGGGAAACCTCGTAGGTGAAATCCACGTGGCCGGGGGTGTCGATGAGATTTAAGATATATTGTTTGCCGTCTTTCGCCCGGTAGATCATGCGGATCGTTTTCGCTTTGATGGTGATGCCCCGCTCCCTTTCCAGATCCATCTGATCCATGACTTGTGCCCGCATATCGCGCTTGGCGATGGTGTGGGTCGATTCCAGCAACCGGTCGGCCAGCGTGCTTTTGCCGTGGTCGATGTGGGCGATGATGGAAAAGTTGCGTATATGCATGGCTTAGGTGATGAGCAGTTTGCGGATGGAAGCGGAGTCGGTCAGCAGCAGCGCCTGCTTGACGGCTTTGGTCGCCTCTTGAAAGGAAAGAGAGCGCAGGTTTCTTTTGATGCGCAGGAACATTCGCGGCGTGACCGAAAGGCTGTCGACCCCGAGGCCGACGAGGAGTTTGGTGGTTTTGGGGTCGGAAGGCATCTCGCCGCAAATGCCGACCGGCTTTTCCTTGGAGTGCGCCGTCTCCACGATTTGGTGCAGGGTGCGGACCACCGCCGGATGAAACGGGTCGTAGAGATAAGCGACGTTTTCGTTGAGGCGGTCGACCGCCAAAAGATATTGGATGAGGTCATTGGTGCCAATCGAAATGAAATCCACGTCGTCAAGAAACGTGTCCAAGGCCATCGCGACGGAGGGAATTTCCACCATGATGCCCAATTCCACTTTTTTGACGGGAGGGACTCCTTCCTGGGCAAGCTCATCCATCGTGGATTTTAGGATCTTTTTAGAGCTGATGAGTTCCTCTATGGAGGATATCATCGGCAGCAAAATGCGAACGTCGCCTTGAGGGGCCGTTTTTAAAATGGCGCGAAGCTGAACTTTGAACAATTCCGGGTAGTGCAGAAACAGCCGTATGCCGCGCAGTCCCATGAAAGGATTGCTTTCGGAGCTGTGTTCCTCAAACCCAAGGTCGGTGATGCGGTCCCCGCCGATGTCGGCGGTGCGGAAAACGACCGGCTTTGGAGCCATGGTTTTGAACACCCGGAAGTAGGCTTCGTGCTGCTCTTTTTCCGAGGGGGGGGTGGTGCGGTTGGAAAAAAGGTATTCCGTCCGGAAAAGCCCGATGCCGTCCGTGTTGAGCGCGGCGATGGATTTAAGCTCCTCGGGAGCGTCGAGATTGGTCATGAGCTGAATCGACTTGCCGTCGCGGGTGACGGCCTCAAGCCCCTTGAGGTTTTCCAAGGCTTTGTCCTGAAGCTGCAGTTGCGCCTGCATCTGGACGTATTTTTCTATCACCTCGGGCGTGGGATAGAGGATAATCAGCCCTTGCTCACCGTCCACGATCAGCGTGTCTCCGGTTTTCAGGCGCTGGGACACGTCGGACAAGCCCACGACGGCCGGAAGCTCGAGGCTTTGAGCGAGAATGGCCGTGTGGCTCGATTTTCCGCCCAGGTCCGTGGCAAATCCCAGGGCGCGGGCGTCTTTGAGCTGCAGGGTGTCGGAGGGCAGAAGGTTGTGAGCGACGACGATAGAGGGCACTTCGACGGCTGAGAGCGGTTTTTTCCCGCGCCGCATCAGGTGGCTCAGCAGCCGTTTTCCGACGTCAAAAACGTCGTGGCGGCGTTCGCGAAAGAATTCGTCTTCGATTTTTTCAAAAGCTTGGTTGACGGCCTCCAGGGCTTCCGACAGGGCGAATTCGGCGTTCACCCGCTCGGATTGGATGCGACGGAGGACTTCCTTGGTGATGAGGGGGTCGCTCAATATCAAGCGGTGGGTTTCGATCAGCTTGGCATGCGCTTTCCCGAGCGTCTTGAGGGCCCTATGTTCGGTGCGATCCAGATCCCGGTTTGTTTTTTCAAGGGCGCGCTTGAAGCGCTGGATTTCCATGCGAATCTTGTTCTTGGGTATTTCCAGCTGGTTGATGACGATCTCTTCGTCTTCCACCACAAAGGCGGGGCCGATGGCGATATTCGGGCTGGCCGCGATCCCTTTGATGATCAGCATTAATCTTCCTCGAATTTGTTCGCAAACAGCGAGCGGATGGAGTTCATCGCCTCTTTTTCATCCTCGCCGTCGCAGGAGATGACCAGCCGGCTGCCGTTTTCCGCGGCCAGCATGAGAAGCCCCATGACGCTTTTTCCGTTGACGACCTGCTCCTCTTTTCGGATGTCGATCTTGGCCTTGAATTTGCTGGCCGTCTGGACCAAAAGCGCCGCCGGCCGGGCATGCAGCCCCAATCGATTGGTGACGGCGAATTCCTCTTTGATCATGCGCTGCGCCTCAAAAGTAACCGCCGAGCCCCAACAGGATGGCCACCATGATGGCGGCTGCGTGAATTCTGGCGGCCGACCAGTAGTAGCGCTTTAAGACGAATAAGGCCGCCACGAAGAAAAGCGGCTTCGCGAAGTCGCCGCGCCGGGTCATCCAGGCAAAACCCATGACCAGAAGAATCGAGACCGCGAAGCCGAAGCGGCGGGCGAGTTCCATTTTCCGCTGCCACCCTTTTTCGCTGAGCGTCATCACGATTTTTTCCTGAAGCCCGTAGCCCATGGCGATGCCGCTCCAGCGGATGCGCAAGGCGGGCCAGTTGTACAGGCAAAGGTAGGAGGTTCCCAGCAGCCAGGCCAGGCAGGGAAGCGGCCAGCCGGAGGCGAGGGCGCAGAGGCTCAAGCTGACCGCCGCGCCCAGGGGTCTTAAGATGCTGCCGAAAGCCCGGTCGCCGATGGCCGCCAAAGAAGAGCTTAGAGCCCTCTTAATGGCTTGGGGCGCCTTCCGGTTTTCTTCGAAAGCGCAAGTGACGCCCAGGACCATGCCGGACATGACCGGATGGGTGTTGAAGAATTCCAGGTGGCGGCTGCGGGCTTCCTTCAACTTCGCGCCGTCGAGCTTCAGCCGCTCCGTGAGCCACCCGTCCAGGCAAAACAAAAAGCCGATGTTCTGCATTCCCTGATCGTTCCAAAAAGAGGGCAGAAAAAAGGATTTCAAAAAAAGTTTAACCTGGTTTTTTAGGTCCATAAACCTGAATTCTGCAATTGAAGCGCAATTGCCGTCTCAACGCGACGCACCCGAATGCGCAGAATTCCCGCAGGGCGTGCTGCGTTGGAGCTCTGCGACAATGCTGCACGAGGTAACCCAGGGCGAAGCCCGTCCTGCGCACTGAGCAGGGAATTCCCCAACTGGGGAATTCGGGTAAGTCGTCTATTTGGGGCGGAAAACATAAATCAGCGAGGTGCCGCCGACCCACGGAGCCCACTCGAAGGCCTTTTCAAACCCCAGCCGTATTTCACTCGGCGCCCACTGCCAAAGCAGGTCCAGGGAGGGGTTCACGGTCATCGCGGCGACGTACAAAAAAACGCCGACGGCCAGAACATGGATGCCCAGGCTTTTTGCCAACCAAAGACGCCAGGGGACTCGCTTGCCGGTGGCGATGAGCTGTTCCAAAGAGCGCATCCACCCATTGCGCCGGCGGCGGATGGCGGCCTCAACGCGCGAAAACAAGTGCCCCAGGCTCAAGCCCGCCGGGAACGCCAACGGCGCGGCCAAGGGATGGGGCGCGCTGAGCAGCATCATCGTGGAGCCGACGGCCACGGCGGCGTTGGGGGGAATGATATGGCCGAGGGGCAGCGTCTCCAGGCAATAGAGCTCCATGAGGATGCCCATCCAAATTCCATCGCCCAGACGACCCAGCAGGCAGCCGAGCACGGGACCCAGGATGATGGGGCGCGCCAGCATAAACTGACCGGCGTGCATCGCGTCCAGATCCACCAACGCGATCAGCAGGCACAATCCCGGCAGCGTGATTAAAAACCAGTCCATTTAGAGTTGCTCAGCGGGGTTGGTCACCGGGTCGCTCGGCACGGCTCTGCCTTCAAGAGAAACGCCCTTTTCGGCGATGCTTTTGAGGGCGCTCCTGTCGGTGTCGCTTAAAAAAATGGCTTTGCCCAATTGGACTTTCCCGGCGTTATAGTGGAGCCCTCCGACGTTGAGGGACTCGAAGGCAATGCCTTTTTCGAGCAAGGCCAGCGCCTCTTGAGGGCTGGGCACCAGAACAAGAGTCTTGACCTGGCCGGACTCGCTGAGTTCGGCCGCGGCCGCGTCGACGGACAATATTTTAAGCTGGATGCTTTCGGGAACCGCCAGCTTCATTAACGTTCGCTGGATGGGGTCGGCCGCAGCCTCCTCCGATACCACCACGACCCGATGAACTTTCAAATAAGGCAGCCAGCCTTCGACAATTTGGCCGTGCACCAGCCGGTCGTCCACGCGGACAAATAAGTTTGCGGTCATGGCGCCTCCGCTTTTGAAGAATTATCCGGCGCGCTTTTGGCAAGCAGCAATTTTTTGGTGTCCTGGATGGATTTCTTGGAGTCCTCCAGAACTTTCTGCGTCAGATCGTCGAAAGAGAAGCTCTGCCGGTGGCTGAAAGCCGAAATCAGCATATAAAGGTTGACGCCGCTGATCACCGTCGTTTTCGAAAGATTGACGACCAAAGGCAGGGCGATGTTGTTGGCGGTGCCTCCGACGATGTCCGTGAAGATGATCAGGCCTTGAGGCGATTGCAGCTCGTGGATATGCGACTCAAGCTGCCCGCGGATTTCCTGCAGGCTTTGGCGCGAGCGGACGGTCACCGCCCTGACCCCTTCGGCCTGGGCGCCGACGATGCCTTCCGCCGCCTCGACCAGGTAGGCGCCGAATTCCCCATGCGTGATAATAATGAAATTAATCACCCTGTGCCTCCAAGTTGGAGTGGTCAACGCTCATTTGGCGATGTCGCGGTGAAACTCCTTGACGATCAGGCCTTGTTCCCTTAAGGCTTTGGCGACGGCCTGGGCGAAGTAGACGCTGCGGTGCCGGCCGCCCGTGCAGCCGATCCCGATGGTTAAATAGGATTTGCCTTCCTTGACATAATGCGGAAGAGTCAGAGAAAGCAAATTGAGGGTATTCTTGAGAAATTGCCTGGAGATGGGGAAACTCAAGATGAATTTCTGCACCGGCTTGTCCAAGCCCGTTTTGCGCCGGAGGTTTTTGACGTAATGCGGGTTGGGCAGGAAGCGAACGTCGAACAAAATATCGCTGTCCATCGGCAGGCCGTGCTTGTACCCGAACGATACCACGGATAAAATCATTTCTCTGGCGCGTTTAAGCTCCAGGAGGCTGGAGATCCACTCTTTGAGCTCCCCCAGCGTCAGGTTGGATGTGTCGACCACCTTGTCGGCCAGGCCCTTGATGTCGGTCAGCAGCCTGGTTTCCTGGTCGATGGCCTTGAGCAGATTGTTGCCCAGAGGGTGGCGATGCCGGGTTTCCGAAAAACGCTGGACCAGAACTTCTTTGGAGGCTTCCAGAAACAGGATGCGGTGGCGTATTCCGCGGCCGGCAAGCTGCTGGAGCGATTGGCGAAACTCTTTGAAAAAACCCCTTTCGCGGATGTCGATTCCCAAAGCCGCCTGATGGAGGTGCGGCGCCTGGCCCACAAGCCTCGAGAATTGCGGCAGCAGCTTCAAAGGCAGGTTATCCACGCAAAAAAAGCCGAAATCCTCGAAAATTTTCAGGGCCTGACTTTTGCCGGCGCCCGAAAGGCCCGTGACGATGAAAAATTTATGAGTCCGCGTGTTTGGCATTTTTGCGCATTCTTCGTATCAGCCGTTCGTTGAAATTTTGCGCGCTGAAATAACCCCTGGTTTTCAATCTTTGATTGAGAGCGGCGACCTCGATCAAGATGGCTAGATTCCTGCCGGGAGATACGGGGATGCGCACCATCGGCAGCGAGACGTTGAGGGTGCTTATCGTTTCCTCCAGAAGGCCGGTTCTCTCGTATTGCTTGGAGGGATCCCAGGCCACCAGGTTGATAATCAGTTCGATGCGGGAGCGGTCCAAAACGGCGCCGATTCCAAATAAAAGCTTGACGTCGATGATGCCCAGGCCGCGCACCTCCATAAAATGCCGCAAGGGCTCGGGACAAGATCCGATGAGAGTATCGCCCCGCTTATGGATGACGTTGACGGCATCGTCGCTGACCAGGATGTGCCCGCGTTTTAAAAGCTCCAAAGCGCACTCCGATTTGCCGATGCCGGACTCCCCCTGGATGAGGACCCCCATGCCGTAAACGTCCACCAAGACGCCGTGGACTGTCGTAGAAGGGGAGAGGCGGTCTTCCAAATAAGCGGTGAGTTCTCCCACGAACTGCGCGGTTTCCATTTCCGTTTTCAGCAGGGCGACTTTCGCCCGGCGGCAGGCTTCGATCACGATTTTTGGGGCCGGCAGATCGCGGGTGATCACCAAGAAAGGGATGTCGGGTTTTGCCAGCATACGGTTGAGATTCTTGAAGAGCGTTTTTGGGTTTTCCTGCTGGCAGTAGTTGTTTTCTCCGCGGCCGATGACTTGGACGCGCTCGGAACGGAAATGCTTGAGATATCCCGCCAAAGCGAGGCCCGGCCGGTTGGCGTCCGGGACGACGACCTTTCTTTTAAGCGAGGGGCCGCCGCAAACCACCTTGAGCTTCAGCGGGGCTCTCTCGTCTTTTAGAATCTGTTCGACGGTCAAAGCGGGCATGGTCTTACCCCCTTATGCTCTTGCCGGCTTCGGGCGCATCTGGTCCTTTAAAAGGGCTGGGCGGATCGCAGAATGCGCCCCGCCGTGGGTTTGGAGGATTGCGTCAACGGGTCGATGGGTGAAGCATCCGCGCACTAGGCGACCGTTTGGCCCCTCTTGACCGGCTGAAGCAGTCCATAGGTGTTGTCCAGGCGGCGAAAGACGACTTGCAGTTGGCGGGTGCTTATTTCCTGGAACAGCCAAAAATTATAACCCAGGTTTTCCATCTGTCTCGCGGCATCTTCCACGCTCATGGGCTTGAGCTCCACTTGCTTAATCACCGAAATATGCGCCCGGGGGATGATCTCCTCCGCCATGTGGGACATGCTGACCCGGTTTTTGTGCTCCCGCAGGCGCTCTTTATGCTTTCTGAGCTGGGTGTCGATTTTATCCGACGCCAAATCGATGGCCGAATATAAATCGCCGCCCTTGGCCTGGGCGCGGAAGGTTTGGCGGGAGGCGTGGATGACGATTTCGGCCGTGTGGGTCTGCTTTTGAATGGACAAAATAACCTGGGCCCATATCAAATGGTCGAAATATTTCTGGGCTTTGCCGACCTTTTCTTCAACGTAGCTCTTGATGGCGGTGGTCAGCTTGATATGCCGCCCGGCGATATGAATTTTCATCCAGGACCATTAAACTAATTTTGGTCTGAGAATGTCAACGAATCAGCCCGAAAACCCCGGTTGAGGAATTCGGGTTAGGGGTTTTGTTGGCGGAATTGGGCTTCCTCCGTTGAATCCTTCAGCGCCAGGGTGGAGGACTCATTGCCGCCGATGACCTGGGAGACCTGGTCGAAGTAGCCGGTTCCCACAAATTGCTGATGCCGCACGGCGGAAAAGCCCATTTCCTCGCTCCGGAATTCGCCCGCCTGGAGAGCGGCGTAGGCCGTCATGCCGCGTTCCCCGTAGGCTCGGGCCAGCTCAAACATGGAATGATTGAGCGAGTGGAATCCGGCCAGGGTGACGAATTGGAATTTGTATCCCATCGCCCCCAGTTCTCTCTGGAACTTGGCGATGACGGAGGCTTCCAATTTCAGATTCCAATTGAAGGAGGGGGAACAATTGTAGGCCAGCAGTTTTTCCGGAAATCTCTTATGAATCCCCTCCGCGAATCGCCTGGCTTCCTCGATATTCGGCTCCGAGGTTTCGCACCAGAGCAGGTCCGCATACGGGGCGAAGGCAAGCCCCCTCGCGATGGCCATATCGAGGCCTCCCCGGATCGCGAAAAAGCCCTCGGGAGTCCGCTCGCCCGTCAAGAAGGGGCGGTCGGCGGAATCGACGTCGCCGGTAATGAGCTTCGCCGAGTTGGCGTCGGTCCGCGCGATCAACACCGCCGGCACGTCCAAGACATCCGCGGCCAAACGCGCCGCCGTCAACTTTTGGATGAACTCCCGCGTCGGCACCAGAACTTTGCCGCCCATATGGCCGCATTTTTTGACCGAAGAAAGCTGGTCTTCGAAGTGCACTCCGGCCACGCCCGATTCGATCATCGCCTTCATGATCTCGTAGGCGTTGAGCGTGCCTCCGAAACCAGCCTCGGCGTCGGCGATGATGGGCGCGAACCAGTCTAGCGCGCCGGCTCCACTGGCGTGCTGAATTTGGTCGGCCCTGGTCAAGGCGTTGTTGATGTGGCGCACGAGCTTGGGCACGCTGTCGGCCGGATACAGGCTTTGATCCGGGTACATTTCGCCCGCGGAGTTGGCGTCGGCGGCGACCTGCCAGCCGCTGGCGTAGATGGCTTTGAGGCCTCCCTGAACCTGCTGGATGGCTTGATTGCCGGTCATGGCCCCCAGGGCCGCGACGTAATCGGTCGAGTGCAAGAGCTTCCAAAGCTTCTCGGAGCCCAGGCGCGAGAGCGTGTGCTCCACTCGAATGGATCCTGCCAAGCGCGCGACGTCCTCCGGGGTGTAGGGGCGCTTCACCCCTTTCCAGCGGGGGTCTGCCATCCATTTATTTTTCAAAGTTTTCTGGTTGTTGCTGGTCATGGTTTTTTCTCCGATATCAGTCGAGGTGTTCGTATGCGGGCAGGGTCAAAAACGGGACAAATTCCGGAGCCTCGATCATGTCTTGAAACAGTTTCGCGGCCAACGCGTAGCGGCCGGCCTCATATTTCTGCGGACCGACGGCGGACAAGATGCTGTCCTGCGTTTCCTTTAAAATCGTATTCACCCGCTGGAGCGTCAGGGGCTTTCCATCGTCGAGCTTGGCGCCGTGGCGGAGCCATTGCCATACCTGCGCCCTGGAAATTTCCGACGTCGCCGCGTCCTCCATGAGATGATAAAGCGGCACGCATCCGTTTCCCGAGAGCCACGCCGCCAAATATTGGACGCCGACGTCCAAATTAACTCTGAGCCCCTTCTCGGTGATCGTGCCTTTGGGCACCGTCAAGAGGTCCTGCGCGCTGATGCTTAGGTTCTCAAGCCGGCGGTCGATTTGATTAGGAGCGGGCATATGCCGGTTGAAAATCTCTCCGGCCAGAGGGACCAAGCCGGGGTGGGCGACCCAGGTGCCGTCATGCCCGTCTCCCACCTCGCGCTCTTTGTCCTGGGAGACCTTGCTCATCGCCAGCGCGTTGGCCGAGGCGTCGTTTTTGATGGGTATTTGAGCCGCCATCCCGCCCATGGCATGCGCGCCCCTGCGATGGCATGTCTGGATCAGCAGCCGGGAGTAGGAGCGCAAGAAATGGGTGGTCATCGCGACTTGCGCCCGGTCGGGGAGCGTGAAGCGCTCATGCGCGCGGAATTTCTTGATGAAGCTGAAGATGTAGTCCCACCGTCCGCAGTTGAGGCCCGCCGAATGTTCCCGGAGCTCGTATAAAATCTCATCCATCTCGAAGGCCGCGAGGATGGTTTCGATCAAGACGGTGGCCTTGATGGAGCCCCGGGCCAAGCCCAGTTCCTTCTCCGCAAAGACGAAAACCTCATTCCAGAGGCGGGCCTCCAGGCGGCTTTCCAGTTTCGGCAGGTAAAAATAAGGGCCGGTTCCGCGGCCGAGCAAGGCCTTGGCGTTGTGAAAAATAAAAAGACCGAAATCAAACAGGGCGGCCGGCGCTTTTTGACCGTCAACCCGGAGGTGCCGCTCCTCCAGATGCCAACCCCGCGGCCGGACCATCAAGACGGCGGTTTTTTCGTTGAGAACATAGCGCTTGCCTTCCGGGCTGACGTACTCGATGGCTCTGCGCACGGCGTCCTTGAGATTGATTTGCCCTTGAATCGTAACCTCCCAACCGGGGGAGTGGGAATCCTCGAAGTCCGCCATGTAAACCTTGGCGCCGGAATTAAGGGCGTTGATGATCATCTTGCGGTCCACCGGGCCGGTGATCTCCACGCGCCGGTCCTCAAGGTCGGGCGGAACGGGAGCGATGGTCCATGCGGAGCCGCGGATTTCTTCCGTGGAAGGCAAAAAATCAGGCATGCGGCCGGCGTCGATTTCCGCCTGACGCTCGTCCCGCTTCTTAAGCAGCGCCGCGCGCGTGGGGGCGAAATTGCGGCACAGCCCGGCCACAAAACGCAGGGCCTCCGGGCTCAGAATTTCCCCAAAGCGCGGTCCCAACTCGCCGTCCAAACGGATGCCTTCTTTTTCCAAGCTTTGGTAAACCCTTTGGATTTCCGGCGCGGCCGATACTTTTTGACGGGGCAAAACCATACACGTCTCCATTCCGGAGTTCCCTATCTTTTAATCCTAATATATGAACCCGATTTTGTCAAGGAATCCTTAGAAGTTCTGAAACTTCACCATAAGCCAGGGGGGCGCGACCTGGCCCCCGGCACAAACGCGCAGGCCACGGCATTCTGACGCTTG
>MGUX01000149.1:5434-6364 GCA_001800185.1 Elusimicrobia bacterium RIFCSPLOWO2_12_FULL_59_9 | reverse complement strand
CGGAGAGCCACGAACACGATGAGTCATATCCGTTCCACCATCATCGCCACCGCTTCGCCCCCGCCGATGCAAAGGGCGGCGATGCCCCGCTTCTTTCCGAGATCTTCCATGGCATGGATCAACGTCGTCAAGATTCTCGCCCCGCTGGCGCCGATCGGGTGGCCCAGGGCGACGGCGCCGCCGCGCACGTTCACCTTTTCCGGATCCAGCCCCAGTTCCCGGTTGACCACGATGGATGAAGCGGCGAAGGCCTCGTTGATCTCAAAAAGGTCGATGTCGGAGAGGGAAAAGCCGCTTTTTTTCAGCAGCGCCGAGATCGCCTGGACCGGAGCGGTCGTGAACCACTCCGGCTCCCCGGCAGAAGTCGTAGAAGCGCCAATCCGGAACCGAGGCCGGACTCCCGTGGCCAGGGCTTTTTCTTTCTCCATGACCACCAGGGCTGCGGCGCCATCGCTGATGGGCGAGGCATTACCCGCGGTGACCGTCCCAGCGGGCTTGAAGGCCGGCTTCAGCTCTCTTAACTTTTCCGGATCGAATTTTTTCGGCTCTTCGTCCTCGCTGATCCTTTGGCCGCGCCCGTCCTTCGCGCAGATCTCCACCGGGACGATTTCTCCGGCGAAGTCTCCTCGCTGTTGAGCGGCCTGAGCCCGGCGGTAACTCGTGATCGCAAACCGGTCCTGCTCCTTCCGGGTGATGTGAAAACGTTCGGCGCAAAGTTCGGCTGCAGCGCCCATGTGAAAGTCGTTATAGACATCCCAGAGCCCATCCTTGATAAGGCTGTCCACCACCGAACCATGACCCATACGATATCCGGCTCTGGCCTTTTCCAAGAGGTAGGGCGCGTTGCTCATGCTCTCCATCCCTCCCGCCACCACAACCTCCGCATCCCCGAGCTCTACCGACTGCGCGGCCAGCATGACCGCTTTGAGC
>MGUX01000149.1:3143-5341 GCA_001800185.1 Elusimicrobia bacterium RIFCSPLOWO2_12_FULL_59_9 | reverse complement strand
CCCGGAACCGCAGACCTTGTTGATCGTCGTGCAGCCGACGCTCCTCGCGAGGCCAGCGCCCAGTGCCGCCTGCCGGGCCGGCGCCTGTCCCAGGCCGGCGGAGAGGACGTTTCCCATGATCACCTCGTCTACTCCATCGGTCTCAAGGCCAGCCCTCCGGAGCGCCTCGGCGATCACGATGCTCCCGAGTCGAGTCGCGGAAACGGATCTGAGGCAGCCGTTGAAGCTTCCGATGGGAGTTCGGACGGCACTGGCGATCACCGCCTCTGTCATCCTAAAATTCTGGCGTTCAGCCATCAGCGATCAGCTTTCAGCTTTTGCTTCGGACCTAGAGGCCGATGGCGGATAGCTAATAGCTCTCATGCTTTTGATCTCTTTCAGGGAGTCGGGGTTTTCCAGGGCCGATAGATCGCCCGGCTCCCGGCCTAAATAAGCGGCGCGAATGGCGCGCCGCATCACCTTGGCATTGCGGGTCTTGGGAAGGTCGCCGACAAACTCGATCTCCGCGGGCCTGAGGGCTTTCCCCAGATGATGCGCCACGCTCTCCTTGAGCTCGTCGCGCAGCGCTTCGCTGGCTTCGTTTCCGGGGTGGAGGACGCAGAAGCAAACCAGCTCTTCCCCTTTGAGGGCGTGAGGCGCGCCGATGGCCGCGGCTTCGCGCACGGCGGGATGGACGGTCAGGATGGACTCCACTTCCGCCGGGCCCAGCCGTTTGCCGGCGATCTTGATCGTGTCATCGGAGCGGCCCAGGACGTACCACAGGCCATCCTCATCAATGGCGGCCCAGTCGCCGTGGACCCAAACGTCGGGAAAGCGCGACCAGTAAGTCTGGAGGTAGCGCTCCGGCTCTCTCCAGAAGCCGCGCGTCATCCCGATCCATGGTTTGCGCACCACGAGTTCGCCCACTTGATTTCGCACCGGCCGGCCCTGTTCATCCACCACGTCAGCGGCAATGCCCGGGGGAGGACCCGAGAAGGAGCACGGCTTCAAAGGCGTGAGGACATTGCCGATCAGCAAGCCCCCCGAGACTTCCGTGCCCCCTGAATAGTTGATGATGGGGAGCCGTCCCTTGCCCACGCAGTGGAAGAGCCACAGCCACGAGTCGGGATTCCAGGGCTCGCCGGTGGAGCCAAGGATGCGCAAGCTCAAAAGATCGTGCTTTTGAACCGGCCCGTCGCCGTGGCTCATGAGGGCGCGCACCAGCGTCGGGGAGACGCCCAGCACGCTCACCCCATGGCGCTCCACCAGGGACCACAACCGATCCGGCGCCGGATAGTCCGGCGCGCCGTCGTAGAAAAGCATCGTCGCTCCCAGGAGCGTCGCGCCGAATACCTCCCAGGGCCCCATCATCCATCCCATATCTGTAACCCAATAGAGGGTATCCATCTCTTGCACATCCAGCCCATGCGCCATATCCTGCGCCGATTTGATGGGAAAGCCGCAATGGGTGTGGATCGTCCCTTTCGGTTTCCCGGTGGTGCCGGAGGTGTAGATGATCATGAGGATCTCTTCCGCGCCGGTCCGTTCGGTCTCAGCCTCCGCCGATTCTCCTTCCAGCAACTCGTCCCACCAACGGTCGCGACCGAGGGTCCAGGGGATCTCCAGCCCGAGGCGCCGCACGACCACCACGTGCTCCACCGATGGAACGGCTTCCAGCGCCTCGTCGGCGACTTTTTTCAAGGGGACGATCTTTCCCCGGCGATAGAAGCCGTCCGCGGTCACCAGGGCCTTGGCGCCGGCATCGCCCAAGCGCGCGCCCACCGCCGGCGCGCCGTAGCCCGAAAAAAGCGGCAAGACGACGGCGCCGATTTTCACGATGGCGAGGAGCGCAACGGCGACCTCGGGCACCATGGGCATCAACAACCCCACGACGTCTCCCTTCCGGATGCCGAGGCGGCGGAGCCCATTCGCCAGCCGATTCACCTCACGGCGAAGATCGCCGTAGGTGAGCGTTCGGGTAACGCCCTCTTCGCCCTCCCACCGGATCGCCGCGCGATTCTGAGTAGAGGTGTGTATCCACCGGTCGAGACAGTTGTGAACGATGTTCATCTTGCCGCCCACGCACCAGCGGGTCCACGCGATGCCTCGCGTGGTGTCCATGACGCGCTCGTAAGGTTCATAGAACTCGATACCGAGATCCTCCATGACGGCGCTCCAAAACCACTCCGGGTGACTGGTGGAGCGGCGCATCAATTCAT
>MGUX01000149.1:0-3113 GCA_001800185.1 Elusimicrobia bacterium RIFCSPLOWO2_12_FULL_59_9 | reverse complement strand
ACCGCCTGAGGCGACTCCGCGCGATGTACTCGGCCGTGGGCTCCCAAACGACTTCACCGCCGAATTCAAACTGCTTCATCTTGCTCTCTTGTCTTTCGGCCACGCTCATCGTCTGCCCATGCGACGCTACGGGCGTCCCTTCAAGACGGCGGACAAAAAACCCTCTACCTCTGGGACAAGCGCCTCAAGGGGCGCCGCCGTATCTAAAACGAGACAATTCCCCCGCGGAACTTCCACCAGCGGATCGAAAACCGCTTTCTGCTTTACGTAGATCTCCCACCGGCCATCAGAGAGGTCACGCCCCTCTTCGGCCCTTTTTTTGAGCCTCTCCCGGATCACTTCGTCCCGGCTCTGGCAATGAATCAGGACGACTGGAACTCCGTGCTTCTGGGCAAGCTCAAAGATGATCTCCCGCCGGAACCAGCGGTGAAAAGTCGCGTCTAAGATCGCCCCCTCGCCCATTGCAAAATGCGCTTCCAGCCGCTCGGCCATGGCGGCGTAGGTTCGCGCTGTCATGGCCGGACTGTAAATTCCCTCTCCATAGGGAGCCCCAAGTTTCTGTTCCACCGTCCCAGCCAGGCCCTTCCGAATCGCATCCGAGCTCAACACCGGCAAGCCCAGACGCCGGCCCAGCTCCGCGGCGAGAGTCGATTTGCCGCTTCCGGTCAACCCGCACATCATCACGACAAATGGCTTCGACTCCTCCCAGGTATAACGGCGCGCGAGCTGAAAATAGCGCGACGCCACGGCCGGATCTCCATCGGAGCGAAGACCAATGACTTTTCCCCGGACCAGAGCGCGGTGGCACTTGTAGAAAGGAAGGAGCCGCGGGAGCTCGGGGTCGTCCGCCAGCTCCAGATAACTTTTGAGAAAATCCCGCGCCAGCTCGTCGCCGCCGCGGAGCTCCATATCCATTAGCAAAAACGCGATCTCCGAAGCCACATCGCAGCAGCGGATCTCGCGGCTGAACTCGATCGCGTCGAAAATCTGAATTCCCTCCGGCGCGAAACAGATATGCTCGCAATGGAGATCGCCGTGGACTTCGCGGATCCGGCCCGCGCGTACCCGCTCCACGAAGAGATCCTCATGGCGCGCGAGAAAACGCTCGCCGAAATCCTGAACCGCGCTCAGGGCATCGGCATCCAGGAGCCGGCCCACGAAGGGAGCGATGTCCGCAAGATTCTCGTCCCAAAGCTTCCTAATCGTCTCGATTTCCCCGCTTGAGTTGATCTTGCCGCCGGTTTTCGCCTGAGCATGAAATTTAGCCAGAATAGCCGCCAACGATTGCATCATCTCCGGAGTCACTTGATCTCGATCCAAGAGGAAATCGAGCATCCGCCGCTCCGGAAGACGCCGCATGAGAAGGGCGTACTCCACCGGGTGGGCGTAACTCCCCAACCGCCAACCGCCGTTCTCATAGGAAATCGGGAGGACGCCCAAATAAACCGAAGGGGCAAGCCTCGCGTTGATCCGAAGCTCTTCTTGGAGGAAGTTGCGTCTCTTAGCCAGGGTCGAGTAATCCAGAAAGGAAAAGCGAACGGGCTTCTTGACCTTGTAGACCTGCTCCCCGGCAAAAAAGAGGTGGGAGATGTGCGTTTCCCTATGGGTGACCTCAGAGAGGGCTCCGGGATAGAAAGACGGCTCCAGCATCGCCACCAACAGCGACGGTTGAAAACCGTTTTCCAGCCTGCCGGTCCTCCTTCCTTGTTCCTTTCCCGATGATGGATGCACAGCCTCGGTCATTTCTCACCTGCGTGGCACAAACGCCAATTCGAGTAGACGCAAAAAAAATGCCAGCGGATGCCGGACGGGGCGATCCTAAAAGGCGGGGAGAAAGAGCCGAATTTGCGCGAGATTTCTCAATTCCCGGAAAAGAGGGCGCCGGGTTTCCCAGGAAAAGTAATGAAAAATCAGGAAATGCTGAATTCTTCGAGCTTGCGATAAAGGGTGGAGAGGCTCACGTCCAGGAGCCGCGCGGCCTCTTTTCGGTCCTCGGCCGTCTGCTCCAGGACCCGGAGGATATGCTGCTTTTCGAATTGCCTGAGCGCCTCTTTGAGATTCGGAGTAAACGGAGGAATCAACTCCTTTGCGCCTGCAATGGACAAAGGAAGATCCTTGAGCGTGATCCATTCTCCACCGGCCAGAATCATGCAGTGCTCTATGACATTGTCCAGCTCGCGAACATTTCCGTTCCAGGGAAGGGACATGAAGAGGCGGATGACGGAAGCGTCCGCCCCTTTGAAATTCTTTTTCAGCTCCGGGTTATGCTTCTGGATCAGATGCTCCACCAATAGGGGGATATCTTCCGGCCTTTCCCGTAAAGCGGGGATGTGAAGCTCCATGATATTCAAACGGTAGTAGAGGTCTTCTCGAAATCGTCCCGCCTCCACTTCTTTCTGGAGATCCCGATTCGTGGCCGCCAGGACCCGCACATCGATCCGGCGTGGGGAGGTGCTGCCGATCGGCAGAATCTCTTTGGCCTCAAGGGCCCTCAGGAGTTTTACCTGAAGATGCTGGGGAATCTCACCGATCTCGTCCAAGAAGAGGGTTCCCCCACGGGCCCGCTCAAAAAGCCCTTCTTGATTGGCAAAGGCGCCGGTAAAGGAGCCCTTCATGTGGCCGAAGAGAAGGCTCTCCAAAAGGGTCTCGGGCAGAGCGCCGCAGTTGACCGGCAGGAAAAGTTTATCGCTGCGATCGCTGTGGCCATGAATGGCATGGGCGATGAGCTCCTTCCCGGTGCCGCTTCCGCCCGAAATGAGGACCGTTGCCTGCGTGGGCGCGACCTTTTTTACGATCTCCAGGAGATCCCGCAAACTCTTGCTCTTACCGATGATATTCCCGAATTCGTAGTCCTTTTCGATCCGTCGCCGGAGATGCTGGAGCTCTTCGGCCTGATGGCGAAGCTCCAGGAGACGAAGCAATTGATCCGCCACTTCCTGGGCGCCCACGGGCTTCAGCAAATAGTCCTGCGCGCCAAGGCGGATCGCTTCAATGGCCGCCTCCAGCGAACCCCGGGTTGCCATCAGCACTCCTAAGGTGCGCGGCGAAAGTTCCCGGAAATGCCTGAGCAGCTCCAGTCCGCTCATGCCGTCCAGATCGACTTCGCTCAAGAC
>MGUX01000148.1:24588-30561 GCA_001800185.1 Elusimicrobia bacterium RIFCSPLOWO2_12_FULL_59_9 | reverse complement strand
TCGGTTAGCGACGAGGAGCAGGAATTGAGATTCCAACAGAGAAACGAGGACCCCACCACGCGCTGGAAGCTCAGCCCGATGGACGTGAAGTCGCGCGAAAAATGGGTCGAGTACTCGATGGCCAAGGATGAAATGTTCAAGCATACCGACATCAAGCAGGCGCCGTGGCATGTGGTCAATGCCGACAACAAGCGCCGCGCCAGGCTCAATTGCATCAGCCACTTCTTGAGTCTGATTGATTACAAGGACCTCACGCCAAAGCCGGTCAAGCTGTCGAAAAGGGAAAAAGACAAAGGCTACGTGCGACCGCCTAAATCGGACCAAAATTTTATCCCGGAGGTTTTCTAATGGCCGCCAACCGCATCGCCGCAATCATCGCCATGCTTGCCCTATGGAGCCCGCCCGCGCGGGCGCATGAAGCCGGCCTCGGCCACCAGGACGTCAAGAGCGGCCCCGACGCCGTCTACCGCGTGGCTCAGCATGGCAAGTGGGGTTTCATCAACGTCAAGGGCGAGTTCGTCATCCAGCCCTCCTTCGAGGCGGCCGACGATTTCAACGAGGGCCTGGCGCGGGTGATGATCGGCGGCAAGTGGGGCTATATCGACGCCAAAGGGCAGACGGCCATCGAGCCTAAATACTCCGACGCGGGAGACTTCGCTGAGGGGCTGGCGCCCGTGGAGTTGGACGGCAAGTGGGGCTACATCGATCCAAAGGGCGAGTTCGCGATCAAGCCGCAGTTCTTCTTGAAGGGATCCAAAGAAGCCGCCGGCGAATTCACCGAGGGACTGGCGCTCGTGGCCACGGGCAGCCGGTGGGGATTTATCGACAAAACGGGGGGCCTAGTCATTCCGGCTCAATTTTCAGAGGCGACCCCTTTTTCCGAAGGTTTGGCCGCGGTCGTCATGGGCAACCCCACGCTTCGCCGCTGGGGATACATCGACGTCGCGGGCAAACCCGTCATCCAGCCGGGCTATGAGGAGGCCTGCCCCTTCTCGCAGGGCTTGGCGTGCGTGAAGAAAGACGGCAAGTGGGGCTACCTGGACAAGAGAGGCAAGTGGGCTCTCGACGCCGAGTACGACTTCGCGCACTTTTTCCGCGAGGGCCTGGCGGCCGTGGAACGCTCCGGCAAGTGGGGTTTCATCGACCCCTCCGGCGCCGCCGTCATCGAACCCCAGTTCAAAATGGGATTTTCCTTCTCGGAGGGGCTGGCTTTGGTGCAGATAGGCGAGAACTACGGCTTCATCGACAAGACCGGCAAGGTTGTTATTGATCCGCAGCCGGATTTTGTGGCCGGCTTCTCGGGCGAGCTGGCCCCGACGACCCGCGTCGCCGGCTGCGAAGAAGACGGCGTCATCAAGCTCGAGGTCAAGACGGCCTACGTGAACAAAACGGGCAAGCGCGTGTGGCAGTCGGAAGGCTACGACCTCGACGTCCAAGAAGCCAAGAGCGACGTTCCCCCAGCCCGCTGAAACCCCGCGCCCCCACGTAATGCCGCCCGTCGCCGGCAAGTTTACGCCCGGAGTATACTGCCCTCTATTTCAAGAAAGGTCCTGAAAACTACTAAAATGTGGCAGGCTCAAGTTTGCCAAAACAAAATAGCCAAAGACCTTGAAATGGCTGTTTCTTGGGGCTATACTATCGCATCGGTTTTCTACGGAGGTGATATAGACCTTACAACCGGGGCATAAAAGCAGTTCCTAAATAATATCGGCTGATCCCGCAAGCTCGGAAAAAGTCCGAGCTGAGCTTTTCTTCCGGTCATAAGGAAGAGAGGCGCACACGAGTGTGGGGGTAAGCCGCCAATAGCGCCGCGCAAGCGGCGTGAAAGGGCGGCGGACTTTTCCGGGTTACTCGTGTGGCTTGGGATTGGACGTCCGCCCCATTTTTTTGGGGGGTGGATGGAACAAACAATAAATGTCATTCGTAAAATAAAGTACCAGCAAATGTCGCATGGAAGGAGGCGGGTAATGAATAGGCAAGTAGAGTTCGTGGTCAAGCAGGGAGTGGTTCTTATTTTGTTGATCTCCAGTTTGAGCGGGTGCGGAACGTATGTAATGATGGGCAGTAAAACGCAGAGTTATCAGGGACGATATACCCTGGACTTGCCCCGACCGCGGGCAGACATTATGGATCGGATTGCCAAAGCCGGAGAATCCATGGGCTATAGAATCTCCGGTATGGATGAAGCGAATCGCTCAATAAAACTTGCCTCCGAAACCTCTTTTGGCACAACGTATTTGATCGGAAAGATGAACAGATCAACGTTAACCATAAAAGTTGGGGAAGAGGGGAAGTTGTTGGATATTGACATTTACTTGTTTGGCAATCTCGGCAGCGGACGAAAAGAAGCGGCTGATGAATTGTTCGAGAAGTTTAAGTCCCAGCTATTGAAACGGCTGGATCGATAACGAAGCAGTCAGCTTTGACAATGCATTGTAGGTGCCAGTGCGGCCAGGAATTGGCGGCCGGGCTATCGGCTCGACAATATTTTATTGATTGGCGATTCGTTTGCTTTTTCCGGCTTTCACCATAAGCAGTGGTATGTCTCTATGGATTGGTATTGGGGAGCGGCGGTGAGGAAATGAAGGAAATTCAGACATGAGCTTTGAAGGGAATGGAGCACTATATGAACAAAGCGCAAGGTTGGATAGTCGTAATAGCCGGGTGCTTGCTGGTGTCGCGGGTCAGCGATTGCCGCGCGCAATCGTACCAGTGGCCGCTGGCATCGCCGCAGGTCACTCAAGACTATGCCGAGTTTAACGGTATAGGCAATGATAAATTTCATGCTGGCCTAGACCTGGTTTCTGGCAACTGGGCAACGCATACCTGTGCTGGGACCACGGGTGTGCCGGTTTACGCATCTGGAACCGGCAAAGTCAGGGCGTTGGAAATAAATGCTTTCCGCAATTTCAATCACTTGACCGGAAACGTAATAATCATTGATCACAACAATGGCCAGGGTCCGTTTAGTTTATATGCCCATCTGGCGGCCATCTGCGTGCCGGACCAAGCCACGATAACCTCTCAGGACCTTGCCAGCAAGCGAGTCATCGGAATCGTAGGCAAATCTGGTTGTGATAAGCTCTATCCCCCATGTCCCAAACATCTCCACCTTGAGTTCAAAAACCGCAATGTTCTTGGAGGTGGTTTGACAGATGACGATCCGCCTTTCGGGTACACCTTAGATCCTCCGGCGGCCTATGGATATCAAGATCCGGCCACCTTTATTTATTCCGCTTCTGCTTTTGGGCCGATCCCCGTGGAAGTAACTGGGATTGGGTCCAGCCAGCTTAATGTTCGTTTGGCGCCAGACGCTTCCTTAGCGACTGTCCAGGATTCCATAAAGCTCGGACAGCAATTTGTGGCTTTTCGAAAGGTCGGAAACTGGTACCAAATCCATCTGCCGTCTCTTGGGATTGACGGCTGGGTTTCCGGCTCGTTTGTAGCGGAAAACCCCGGGCTAAAACAACTATCCGTTACCGGCGCTGGCAGTGCTGGCCTCAAAGTCCGTTCCTCACCGACAACAAGCTCTGTCGATAAAATAAAGGTATGGAACCAGCAAAGATTTGTCAGTTTGGCTGAATCTTGCGGGATTGGCTGCTCGCGGCCTTGGCATAAGATAAACCTTCCCCGATCACTTAATTTCAGCGAAGGGTGGATTTGCGGGGATTTTCTTTCCGGCGATGTCGGAACCTGCAATAATCACCGACCAGGCACTCCTTTAAACGTTCGTCAGAAAAAGGCGGACGGCTCCGCTCTCGCGGAAGGCGCCAGCATTTATGAAAACGATGTCATAGTTTTTAATGCGGATCTTTCAGACACGGATGGAGATGCCGTAAAGTTGGAAGTGGAAGCGAGACGTGTGGACGATTCATTCCAAGGAATTGCGATAACTGTGAGTTCCTTGGTGGCAAGCGGCTCCAATACGAGCACGCCTCCAAAGGGTGGACTTGCTCCTGCTGGTTATCATTGGCAGGCCCGGGTGGTAGATAATCAAGGCGCCGTCAGCGACTGGGTTGAGTTTGGTGCTAAAGGGAACACCGATTTTGCGGTCCTGGCCGGCACGCCTACACAGATTACACCTACCAAGCCGACCGTTATCACCTTGGCTGTGCCTGGACAATTGCGCGACAAGGGCGGGGTAGCATTGGATGGAAACGGCAACCATTACGTTGTCGGCTCGCTGAACACGGACAATGTCCTACCAGATACCGGCCATGATATTTGGATTGGAAAGTTTAACTCATTGGGAGTCCTTAGTTGGAGTACCCTATGGGACAGTTCGTGTTTGGATAATAGCGCCTGTAAGGAGGACTATGGATCAGGAATCGCGGTTGGTCCCAGCGGCTCTGTCTATGTCGCCGGCACCGTAGGAGGATTCACGAGAGTCTTGAAGCTGGTCAAGTATACTTCGGGCGGGTCGCAGGTCTGGGCGAAGACTCTTAATACGGGATCAGCCGGCGACCTCGGCTCGGATTTAAGTGACGTGGAGCCGAAAGTGTATGCAGATTCTAACGAGAACGTATATGTGGCTGGCGTAATCAGAAATCTTTCTGTCAGCGGCGGCAACGTTAAACGGTCCTTCGATGCCTTCATTGGGAAGCATGATTCCAACGGCGTGGCTACCTGGGGCCGCAGCTTTGACGGCTCAGGACAGGACTACGACAGCGCGAGGGCAGTCACTGTGGATGCAAATGGCGACGTCTTCGTGGCTGGTTTTGTTTCCAATGCCGCCAATTCTTTCAACTTATTAGGTGAAACCACGAACGACTATCAACCACTGGATGCATGGATAGCCAAATATGACTCGAACGGGACGATGCTTTGGAGCCGAACATATAACGGCACAGCGAACAAGCGCGATATCTTCAACGCAATTGCTGTGGTGCCTAGCGGCGGTGTAATCACTTGCGGATCAACCTTCGTTGACGATCAGGCAGACAGCTTTTTGCTTCGCAAATATGACGCTTCCGGGAACGTCGTCTGGACCACCAAGACCACGTTCAACACCTATGATCCTCTCGGTCACATCAAGGAGTTCGGAAATGCGGTCTCGTTAGATTCGGTAGGCAACATCTATGTCTCGGTCGCCGTGCCGGGAAGTTTTTCATGGCTCGCGAAGTTCAGTCCGCAGGGCAGGTTGCTCTGGCGGGCCAAGCCGAATGTGCCTGCGCTGCTCGGTGCAGCACTGCGAGATGATGGGACAATCGTATCGGTGGGCGGAGGGACGGGATTTGCCGTCACTTCGTCCCCTTATTATCCAGCGTCCGTTAGAACATTGCAGATTCAGGACGACGCGCACACTCTTGCTGCGAACTATCATCCCCAATCAATAATCGCGGCAGAAAGTATGCCGAAATCTTCTGACCCACTTAGCTCCGTTTCCCTAGGCACATCTTCGATTACTTGGCGGTGGAGCGACACGTCCTACAACGAAGCGGGTTTTCGGGTTTTGTCGGCTGAGGGCGAGTCCTTGTCCGGGGATCTCTCGGAGGGAACGACTACTTGGATTGAGGCGGGTCTTTTACCTGGGCAAAACTATCAACGCCACGTTGCAGCGTTCAATAGCGAAGGGAGTTCAGTTTTAACAGTGGCTGGCTGCACTGAACCGGCTGCGCCAACCGAGTTGTCAGTAAATCCTATTGATTTCTATTCCGTCCAGGGGGTGATCGCAGACGGGCAAAATCCGCCCGGCATTGATTATCAAATGATTGCTTCCGCAAACGTAGACTTCTCGATCAATGTCACGACGGTAACGACCGTTTCTCAGGCGCCGATGCTGCGGGGGCTTTTGCCGGAGACCACGTACTACCTTCGAGTAGCTGCTCTCAATTGCCGCGCCGTGCCGGCCTATTTTGATCAGGTAGTTTCTGCCAAGACGCCTCCGGTTCCTCCGGCAGTCTATTTCAGCACCCTGGGATCGGCAGGCGGTGGAATTGCGACCCCTGACCAGAAAACCGCTATTCGACTGAC
>MGUX01000148.1:0-24569 GCA_001800185.1 Elusimicrobia bacterium RIFCSPLOWO2_12_FULL_59_9 | reverse complement strand
AGCACTATCTTTCTGTCCACTGATCCGGTGAGCGTTCCTATATTAGCAGCCCCTGAAGATATTCAAGCCGCCGATGATGCCTTGCCGGCCACAACGCAAAAATCTCCAGGTTCGGCCACAGAATTTACTTTATTCGCGGAAGGCCAAGCATCATCGGATACGCTGTCCGGCAGCATTACTCTTCCCTATGCCAACACGGATAAGAACGACCGGATTGACGGGACCAATCCGGCAATAAAGGTTTCGGATTTGCGGCTCTATAGATTGGAGGGTCAGCAATGGAAGGAAGAGACTAGCCCAGTACTGACGTTGGATAAAGTCAAGCAAACCATTACTGCCTCAATTACCCGGCTATCAGTGTATGCCCTGATAGGAACGCCAGCCGTTCCTCCTTGTTCTGAGATTCGAGCGTACCCTATCCCTTGGAAACCGGGCTCTGGAGGACGATTTGATTCTGCAAATGGTTCAGGCTGCGGGCAAGGAATGGTTTTTGATCAACTGCCCGTGGGAGCAACCATCCGAATTTACAACCTGCAAGCCGATCTGGTACGGGAGTTAGGCATTCCGTCATCCAGCAGTGGATGTATAGCCTGGGACGGGAAGAATGAATACGGCCGAGACGTTGCTAGCGGAATCTATTTGGCGGCCATCCAGGGAACCGCCGACAATGATTGCGTCAAGAAATTGGCAATCGAGAGGTGACCAAATGGCCAGAGCGCGACGGCGTGGTTGGTGGTTGGGAATTTTTTTGATGTTCGCCTTGAAGACAGGCACCGTGCAAGGGGGCGATTTTTCCAAAAATGCCATTGGAACTACGGGAGCGCAGTTTTTGGAGCTGCCGGTCGGTGCCCGGGCCATTGCCATGGGTTCGGCTCAAGGCGCAACAGTCAACGATGCAACCGCGCTCTATTACAATCCTGCCGGGCTTGCAGGCATTTCCGGCGGCAGTCTGGCGCTGATGCATGCCGCCTATTTCCAAGAAATCTCGTACCAATATGTAGCAGTGGCACAACGATTGGGTGGCCCTGGAACTCTGGCCGTAGGGATTCAATATCTGAGTTCCGGCAAGTTGGAAGAAATTGACAACAGTGGCACGCCTACCGGGGGCTCTTTTACGCCTAATGATCTGGCCGCCACTATCGGATACGGACATAGCCTGAGCAATATGGACTTTGGTTTGAGCGGCAAATACATTGCTTCCAAGATTCATGATTCGGCCAAAACGGCTGCTGTTGATCTTGGCCTGCGGCTCCGACTGACAAAAGCGGCTTTTTCTGTTTCGGCCGCCAATATCGGCCAAGGACTGAGGTTCCGGGAGAAGCAGGAGAACCTTCCTACTACTCTACGCGGCGGTTCCAGCGTTCAGTTGGGAAACCTGCTTTTGGCTGCGGATGTTATTTTGCCCAGAGGAGCGGATATGATATTTGCCGGAGGCGCGGAATATGCTATTCATTTCTCTGACAACTTCATTGTGTCAGGAAGAGCCGGATACAATAGGCGGGCCGCATCAAGTAAACTTGGCGGGCCTGCGGGTTTGAGTGCCGGAGGGGGTGTTGCTATGGGAGGATTCTCCGCTGATTATGCTTGGAGTCCGTTTGGAGACTTGGGAGATGCGCATCGGATTTCTTTGACGATCAAATGGGGCGTGAGTCCATAGGCAGAGCCTGGGGGTTTCCCTGAAAATCTGACAGAAATTCTTGATTCGCTATTTTATCGGGCAACTCCAAAATCCAGACATTGGAGCAACAATTGCGTAATCAACCGATGAATTTTTTGTTCCATGCTTTTTCAGGGGGGGTGCCGCCGGGATTGCCTATATCAAAGGGTAAGAATTTAACAGAAAGGCGGCGGGTGGCACGGGGATGCCTGGAGAAAACCCTCCCGGCGCTTTTCGCAGTGCTACAAGCACCGACGGCCCCCAGAGGGGGTCCCCATCCTGCCGGAGACCGCATTTCCAAGTGGCGAGGGCAAACCCGGCGGCGAGCCCCCGTATAAAGGAATTTCGGAGATCCGGCCGCTACGGTGCGGCGATGAATTCGCAGCCCATGGCGGGGCGGAGGACTTCCGGGACTTCCACCGAGCCGTCCTCGCGCTGGTAGTTTTCCAACACGGCCGCGAAGGCGCGGCCCACGGCCACGCCGCTGCCGTTTAAGGTGTGGGCGTAAACGCTGCCCTTCTCCAAGCGGATGCGCGTCTCCATGCGCCGGGCCTGAAAATCCCAGCAATTGGAGCAGGACGAAATTTCGCGGAAGCGGTTTTCGCCGGGCATCCAAACTTCCAGATCGTAGCTCTTGCAGGCCGAAAATCCCATGTCTCCGGTGCACAACTCGATCACGCGGTAGGGAATCTTAAGCTGCCGCAGCACCTCTTCCGCGTCCCGCGTCAAGCGCTCCAAAGCATCCATGGAGTCCTCCGGGCGGCAAATCCAGACGAGCTCCACTTTGTCGAATTGGTGATTGCGGATGAGGCCGCGCGTGTCTTTACCGTAGGAGCCGGCTTCTTGCCGGAAGCAGGGCGTTAAAGCGGCGTATTTTTTCGGCAGGCTCTGTAGCGCGAGGAACTCGCCCCGGTGGAGATTGGTCAAAGGCACCTCGGCGGTCGGAATCAAATAGTGCTCGCCGGTGGAGGTTTTATACTGCTCGGCCTCAAATTTCGGCAATTGACCGGTCCCGGTGATGACCTCCGGCGTGACCAAGAGGGGGGGCGCGATCTCAACGTAGCCGTGGCGCCGTGTATGCAGATCGAGCATGAACTGTCCCAGCGCTCGCTCCAGCCTGGCGCCGGCGCCTTTAAGGAGCGCGAAGCGCGAGCCTGAGAGAGAAGCCGCCCGCTTAAAATCAAGAATATCAAGCTTTTCGCCGACGTCCTGGTGATCCTTGGGCTTGAAGGCGAACTCTTTCTTGCACTCCAGAGCCTCGCGCACGACGGGATTGTCCTCGGGGGTTTTTCCCACGGGCGCGCTGGGGTGCGGAAAATTGGGGATGCCGATCAAAAGCTCCCGGACCTCCTGGTCGGCCTTCGCCAGCGCCGCCTCCTTTTCCTGAATCTCGGCTTTGATCCGGTTGGCATCCTCGATGAGCCGGGCGTGCTCCGGCGTGCCCTTTTCCACGCGGCTGCGGCCTATTTTTTCAGAGGCCTCGTTGCGCCGGGCGCGCAAATCCTCAACCTCCTTTAAAATCGTCCGCTGCGAAGCGTCCGTGGAAATGAGCTGCTCCAGCGCCGTCGAGTAGCGCCCGGTCCGGTTGGCGACCGCCCTGCGCGCCTCCTCAACCGACGATCGAATTTTTTTCAAATCAAGCATTTTTCATAGCCTCATTTAAAAAAGCAGCCGTTCCCGCTTTGCCGCCCCACCGCTTCTTCCTCACGAACCCAGACTCGCAGCATACTTTACTAATTTTCGCCGCGAAATATGAAGAGGCGCGAGCCTGCAGGTAAAGGATGGCGGCTGCTCCAGCGTCCGGGCCGGAGGCATATCCCAAGATCAGCGGAAGGGGGAGAGAAATTGGCATTTTTGTTGCAACAGAAAGTTCTTATACCAAAAGCGTCCCAAACACAAGATCGGCCGTCTATCGGAGAAGCGATGCAGGCCATCAGCTTATTGGCGGATGTCGGAGACGAGACGGATATCCTGGAGATCAAGGAGTCTCTGTTGCAGCAGAGGCTGGCGCTTCTTAGGAAGTCTAATTTATGGACGGCACTCTCTGACGAAACGCTTCGTAACGTCGCATCGGCGATGCGGCCGATGCGCCATAAAAGCGGCCAACTCCTGATCCGGCAAGGCGATCTCGGCACTCGCCTCCATATCCTGGCCTCCGGCCAGATGGAGGTCCGGGTCCGAACGGAGGCCGGAACCATCGTCACCGTGGCCATGCTCAAGGAGGGGGACTGTGTCTGCGAAATGTCCCTTTTAACCGGCGACACCGCCTCCGCCGATGTCGTCGCCGCGGTCGACTCCCAAACCTTGGTGTTGGAACGCCCCGCCTTCGAGGCTCTCCTTGGCCGCAACCCTCAATTGCTGCGGGAACTGGTGCGCATCATCTCCCGCCGCCTGCAGGCCACCGACATCTCCGTTGGAGCCGCGCGGGAGAAGGAAAAAAACCTCACCCAGTTCCTGCAGCAGTCCCGTTCCGAGACTCAGGCGGAGCTGCTCGGCAAGCATGCGACCATCAAGGCTGTGCAGCAGAAAATCGACGCGCTGGTCAAGACCGACGATCCCGTTTTGATCCAAGGCGAGCGGGGCACCGGCAAAGAAACCATCGCCAGCCTGCTGCACTTCCGGGGGCCGCGCAAGGGCGGCCCCCTTATTAAGACCGACTGCGCCCAAATATCCGATACGCCCTTCGGCGACAAGCTCTTCGGCGCTCACGGCGCCGTCGACCCGTCGATTGGAAACGCGCAAACTATCAGTTATTTCCAACTCGCGGCCGGAGGCACCATCCTGTTGAAAAACGTGGACGCCTTGCCTTGGGCCGTCCAGGAACGCCTGGCCCGTTTTATGGACGGCGAGTTCCCAAAAACGCAGTGGAGCCGCCAGCAAGTGCGGATCATCGCAACCTCCAGCAACAGCCTGCTGGCAAAGGCCAAAGCGCGCCAGGTTTCGCCGGAGTTGGCGCGCGTGTTCTACCGCCAAATAATCGAGGTCCCTCCTTTGCGCGAACATAAGCGGGACATTCCCGAAATTGCCCGCTATTTCCTGAAAAAAGAGTCCCAGCGGATCAACAAACCCACGATGGATCTCACCGAGCAAGCGCTCATCAAGCTTGTTTCCTACGACTACCGGTTCGCGAACGTCGCGGAGTTAAAGGAGGCGGTGGAGCGCGCCGCCAACCTCTCGGATGAGAGCGCCGCGAACGCCGAGGAGATATTCCTTGGGCCGCCGCCAAAACCGCGCCCTTTCGTCTTCAACTGGCTGTCCTTGCCGGACTGTCTGGTCAAGCGCATCCTCTGGTTTTTTCCGAGAGGACCTCAAATCGCCGCGGCGGCGGTATTCACCTATATCTTTCACCAATGCTTCTTCGGCCCCACGCTGGCCACAGGCAATCTATCCACGCTCCTGGTCTGGTCGCTGTGGTGGCCGGCGCTCGCCCTGTCCTTTTTCCTGTTCGGCCGCGCGTGGTGCGCGATCTGCCCCATGGCCCAGGTCGGCGAGGCCGCGCAAAAGGTGATGAACCTGAAATGGCGTCTGCCTTCCTGGCTGAAGGATTACGACACCGCCCTGGTCGCGGCCGGGTTTTTCGCGATCGTCTATGTGGAGGAGGTTTCGGGCATGCGGCATTCCCCGCTGGCGACGGGAATCCTCTTGTTGTCGATCATGGGCGGCGCCTTGGCAACCAGCATTCTTTTTCCCCGCCGCTCTTGGTGCCGCCATCTGTGCCCTCTGGGCGGCTTTGCCGGGCTGTGCGCTTCCTCCTCGATCGTGGAACTGCGGCCTTCATTGGACATCTGCACGGCTAAATGCGCCGGCCACGCCTGCTATAAAGGCAGCGAGACCATCGCCGGCTGTCCGATGTTTGGGCACGTCATGTTTCAGGATTCCAATCAACACTGCGTCCTATGCCTTAAATGCGTGCGGACATGCCCCAACGGTTCCCCACAGTTGAACCTCCGCGCGCCGGGACAGGAGCTTTGGAGCCGCCGCGAAGCGCGGCCGCAATTCGGCCGATTCGTTCTGATGCTCCTGGGGCTGGTGGCGTCTTTGCTGATCGCGCAGCGCTGGGAACTGCATCCCAACGGGCTCTTTGCGGACCTATTGGCCGCGCACCGAATCCCGATGTTGAGCGCACTGTTGGCCGCGGGAGCGGCGGCGCCGCTGGCAGCCGCATGGCTGGCCTTTCGAAAATTGGCGCCGGAGAAAGATTGGGACCCGGCGGCGCCGCGCTGGCACGCGATCATCGCGTGGGCTCCGTTGGCGCTGTTTGGCTTCATCGCTTATCAGATCGCCTACGTCCCCGGACTGGACCGCCTTTTCGCCCTGCTGGTCATCAAGCCTGCGACCGGCGGCGGCGTGACCCTTTCCGTCCTCTCCCTGTTCCGGGTTTTCCTCGTCTCAGCGGGCTTCATGGTGACTTTGGGCGTGCTGTGGAATCGTCTCAACAGCAAAGACGGCCCAAGCGGACGAATCGGAGCCAGGGTCTTCGCATTTTCGTCGGCGGCCGCGGGTGCCTACTGGGCGCTGCTTCTCGTGCTCATGCTGGCGCCATGAGCGGCCTGGGCCCGTCGTCTCCCGCAGGCAGCCGCCTGGTTCGCTGGCTGATCCTTCTCATCGGCCTTCACAGCTGCGCGCTCGGGGTCTTCGTCCTCGCGGCGCCGCGACTCATGCTGGGATGGTTGGGTTTCGAGCAGCCGGCCGACGTTTTTTTCCCATCACAAGGCGGTGTCTTTCTTCTTATCTTGGGTCTCTGCTATCTGCTGGCCCTGTCGGAACCTGCGTTGGTGAAAATCATACTCATATCCAAATCCATGGCCGTCGTGTTTTTGGTCATCCATGCCGCCTTTCTTTCGGCGCCGGCCGTCATCTGGGCCGCCGCAGCGGGGGACGGGGGCATGCTGATAGCCCTCTCCGCCGCGCTGCTGAGAGATCGGATAGTCCGTCCGCCTGACCACTGACCACTTTCTTCTTTCTAATCATCCTTTCACCACGCCCATCGGGCGCATTCGGGCCACTTTTTTGGCGATGCCGGAGCGGTCGCAGATTTCCACCACCTCCGACACGTCTTTATAGGCGAAGGGCGCCTCTTCCGCCAGGCCCCGCTCGCTGTCGGTGCGCACGCGGATGCCCTGTTTTTCGAGTTGCAGGCGCAGATCCCGTCCGGATATTTGCTTGGAGGCCTGCGTCCGGCTCAGCCTGCGTCCGGCGCCGTGCGCCACCGTTCCAAAAGTCTCGCGCATCGCGCGCTCGGTCCCGACCAGAACGTAGGAGGCCGTCCCCATGGAGCCCGGCAGAAACACCGGCTGCCCGGCCTTCTGATAGCGCGGGGGGAGTTCGGGGTGTCCCGCCGGAAAGGAGCGCGTCGCGCCTTTGCGATGCACGCAGAGCGTGAGCTTGCGGCCCGCGAACTCATGCTTTTCGATCTTCGCGACATTATGGCAGACGTCGTAGACCACGCCCATGTCCAATTCGCGGGGAGAAGCTCCCAGCGCATGCATAAAAGCCTCGCGAACGCGGTGCGTGATCACCTGCCGGTTGGCCCGGGCGAAATTAGCCCCCGCGCCCATGGCGCCGAAGTAGGCCCGGCCTTCGGGGGATTTGAGCGGAGCGCAGCAAAGCTGCTTGTCGGGCAATGCGATGCCGTATTTGAGGGAAGCCCGGAGCATTTCTTGTATGGAGTCGCTGCAAATTTGATAGCCGCAGCCCCGGGAGCCGGTATGAATCAAGACGACCAATTGGCCCTCGAAGAGTCCGAAGGCTTCGGCCACGGATTCATCGTAGATGGCGTCTATTTTTTGAACCTCGAGAAAGTGATTGCCGCTGCCCAAGGTGCCTAATTGGTCCCGGCCGCGCTCCACCGCCCTGCGGCTGGGCCCATCGGGGTCCGCGTCCTCGATGGCGCCCCGGTCCTCCAAGGTGTCCAAATCCTCGGCGTCTCCAAGCCCATTTTCCACGGCCCAGCGCGCGCCCTTTTCAAAGACTTTGCGCATCTGCGCCTCGGTGAGCCTGAGTTTTCCTTTGGAGCCGACGCCGGAGGGCACCTGGTGGAACAAAGCGTCCATGAGGAGGTCCATGCGAGGCGCGGCCTCATCGGCCATGAGCCCCGAGCGCAAAAGCCTGACCCCGCAGTTAGAAACGACAAAACCATCCGCGACAAAATTGTGGGAGGGGTGGCTTACGGTAAAATCATAGACCCATTCGGGCGCTGAGATCTTCTCAATTTGGTCCACGGCATCCCACACCATTCCGCTGGCACCCAGCCCCTCCGTAAACTCCCGTCTCCGTTCGCTGAAAGCGTCAAACCCGTCGCCGATCCGGGCGGAGCTTTTGCGTCCTTCATAAATGGAGCGCTCAATGAAGCGCAGTGAAATATCTTCAGGGCTGCCGAGGCTTTTGTGGATGGTTTTGGCGCCGACGCCGGCGTGGGCATGGAGCCTTTGCGCTTCGGCGGCGATGGCTTCACGCCGCGAAACCTTGATCGCTTTAAGCCGAAGGTAATGAACCGCTTGAAGGCCTTGGGCGAGCTTGCGGCGGTTGTAAACAAAACCAACCTTCTCATATAGGGCGGATAAATTCTGGTAACGGTTGGCCAAGACAAGCCTGCATCGTCCTGATTTTCTTCCGCCTTTTCCTGAATAGTAATCCGTCATGCGGGCGATCGTTCGCGTTTCGACTCCAAACTCCTCAAGCATAGCGCTAATATCCTGTAGGAACTCGGCCGCGCTATCCATGAGCGAGATTTCCTTGGAAACGCAGACTGTGGGGCAATAGAAATTCAGTCCAGAGCTCGTGCTGGGAGTGTCCATTTCGGCTCCACAATAAGCCGCCAGGTAAAGACGCTTCTGCCAGAGAGGCGCCTTTCGAATCCAAGGCGGAACTCGAAAAGACTGATCAGCCTTATTGCCGACCGGACATCCCAGCGCCGCCAACAAGGCAGCCAAGGACCTGGGGCTCGTCCGGCACGAGTTTTCTAGAGATTGGAAGCTGTACTTGCTGTAGAACGTCTGGATTTGGTGCGTTCGCTGTCGGGAATAAATTTGGGTCGCCGCATAGCCGACAGAGGATACATCCTTCCGAATATCCTCCAAATCCTCAGGCCTCCCGTAGAATCCGATTCCACAGCGGCCGCTGGGGAAAAAACCCAGGGTGCCGTCTCCCGTCACGAAACCAATGAGCTTGAGCAAATACGGCACGGCCGGACTGCCGTAATGAAGGGGGAGTAGGCCGCGCGCCCTGAGCTGGTTGAGGATTTGGGTCGCCGCATTTCCGGCCGAGCCTTTTCCAAGGCCCGCCAGGACGGCGCGCATCCTGGATTCCGACAAGATGACCTCATCGGAAGGACGCTCATACGGAACGCCTTGAAAATTGTAGAGCGCCAAGCGATCCCCGCGGCGTATTTGATCCAGGCGCACCATCCCATCCGGCGTATAAAACGGATGGTCTCCGGTCGCGGCAATGGTCCGGCCCGTGCTCGTTGAGAGCCGATACAAGGGGGTATCGGGCCTTTTCCGGAAAAAGCGAAAGGGCTTGGCCGCGACAGGTTGCAAAGCGCCGAAATCCTGCGCTACAACACGGCTTTGCTCCCAGTCCGGGAGCATCTCCGAGATGGCCCGCGTGCAGCCATGCTCATGCAAAACGCGCGCGTCCCAGGGAAGGCAACTGATGTCAAAACCCACGCCGCCGGGAGAAATGACGCCGCCGGCGTCCACGTCCATCGCCGCCACGCCGCCGACGCAGAAGCCGTAGCCCCAGTGGGCGTCGGGCATCGCCAAAGAGTAGCCCACGATGCCGGGAAATGTGGCCACGTTGGCCACCTGGGAGGCCACGCGCTCCCGTTCGAGTTTCGAGAGCATTTTCTCGGAGGCGTAGACCCTGCCCGGAACGCGCATCGCGCCTTGCCGGGGTAGTTCCCACCGGTAGTCGTCTATTTTTTCAAAACGGAGCTCAGGCGTCTCCATTTTTATTGTATTGGTTGGGCAGAAGGCGGCGCACGTCCTCTTTTCGGACGCTGCCGGCGGCGGAATAAATCACCTTGACGGGGCCGAAATCGCTGATAAACTCCCGGCATACCCCGCACGGGGCCACCAAAGCGCTGCGTTTGCGCTTGGGAAAATATTTGACGGCCGCGATGCTCTCAAAAATCTTCTCTCCTTCCGAGACCGCCTTCGATATGGCGGCCGCCTCCGCGCAAATGTCGCAGCGGCCCAAGTTGGCGTTGATGCCGACCGCGGCATAAATTTTTCCGCTGCCCGCCCGCACCGCGGCCGCAACGCGGTGCCGGCGCGCATGGTAAAGCTTGCGCAGCAGGTCCGAGGCGGCCCGAATCAACTCTTTGTCTTTTTGCGTAATAATCACAGCAGCGGCCTCCCAAGAAATTGTTTTAAGGTTTAAACGTCAAAAAAAACCAGCGCCCTCCAGCGATTACCGCGCCTGGCGACGCTGATGCGGTGATACGTCGCCGCCTTGATCTCGCCGGACAAGGAGTGCCGGCGCGGCGAAATCGCCTCCGTCCACACCTCCGCGTCCAGCGCCGCAGGGGTCAACTCGCGGAAGATTATTTTTGAATAGAGCCGGCGCCGCGAGGCGACCAAAAAAATCAGCTCGTTGAGCCATAAGACAAGCAGCTCATCCACGGCGCCTGCCTTCAGGGAAATATGGACGCGGCGGCGGGGGGAAACGGAGCCCTTTTTCTTATACAGCTTGAGCAGCCCGCCGGCGGCGCCGCGGAAGAGTTCCCGCAGGCTTGCGCCGTAAATCCTCAGGCCGACTTCCGCGGTGTGGGCGACGACCTCGGAGCGCCCTTTATTCGACAACCACGGGCTCCACTTCGGCCACCAGGTCGCCCGCCTCCAGACGAACGAGCCGCACGCCCTGGGTGTTGCGGGAAATGGTGTTGATGTCCTTGCAGTGCAGGCGCACCATCATGCCCTGTTCGGACATGATCATCAAATCATCCTTGTCATCGACGAGCTTGATGCTTATGACGTCGCCGTTTCTCTCCGTGGCCTTGATGGTGATGACGCCGCGCCCCCCGCGGTGCTGCCCCCGGTACTCCGAAAGCTCGGTGCGCTTTCCAAACCCGTTGCGCGTGACGGTCAACAGCGTTTTCGCGGATTTCTCGGCCGCGGACTCCATGCCGACCACCCGGTCCTCTTTGCCGAGCTTGATGCCGCGCACGCCCTTGGCGGCCCGGCCCATCGGGCGGATGTCCTTTTCGGAAAAACGTATCGACATTCCCTGCTGCGTCCCGATCATCAGCTCATGCGCGCCGTCGGTGTGCCTGACGTCCACCAAGACGTCGCCTTCCTCGAGAGTCACCGCCGTGATGCCCGTGCGCCGGATATTGTCGAAATCCGATAGCGGCGTCTTTTTGACCACCCCGTTGCGGGTGCACATCGAAAGAAAGGCCGGCTTGCCCTTGCCGCCCTCGAAGGTTCGTATGGAGATCACGGAGGTGATCTTCTCCTGCGGCGCCAGATTAATCAGGTTGATCACCGCCTTGCCCCTGCCGGTGCGGCCCGCGTCCGGCAGCTCATACACCTTGATCGAATAGACCTTTCCCCGCGTGGTGAAAAACAGCACCGTCGCGTGGGTGTTGGTGATGAATAGATGCTCGATGAAATCCTGCTCCCGGACGTCCATGCCCGTCACGCCCTTGCCGCCGCGGTTCTGCGCCCGGTAGGTGTCTATCGGCAGGCGCTTGACGTAGCCGGCATGGGACAAGTTGACCACGACCTCCTCGTCGGCGATGATGTCCTCCAAAGTCAGCTCGGAGCCCTCCGCCGTGATCTGAGTGCGCCGGGGGGAGCCGTACTTCTCCTGAATCTCTTTAAGCTCCTTGACGATGATCTGCAGCACCTTCTTGGGATCGCCCAGGACGGCCTTGAGCTCGCCGATAAGCTCCAACAGCGCTTTATATTCCTCCTGGACCGCTTTTTCCTCAAGGCGCGTGAGTTGGTGCAGGCGCATGTCCAAAATCGCCTGGGCCTGAATGCGGGTGAGCTCGAAAACGGAAATCAACTTTGCCCTTGCCGCGTCGGCGTTGTCGGAGCCGCGAATGATCTTGATGACCTGGTCGAGATTTCTGATGGCGATCAAAAAGCCTTCCAGAATGTGGGCGCGGTCCTGCGCCTTTTTAAGCTCAAACTGGGCGCGGCGCGTGACCACGATTTTGCGGTGGCGGATGTACTGGTTGATGACTTCCCGGATGGAAAGCACGCGCGGCCGCCCGTCGACCAGCGCCAGTAAAATCACGCCGAAACTCGTTTCCATCTGCGTGTGCTTGTAGAGCTGGTTCAAGACGACTTGGGCGTGGCCGTCCCGCTTGATTTCGATGACGATGCGCATGCCGCGCCGGTCCGACTCGTCGCGCATGTCGGAAATATCGGTGATTTTTTTGTCCCGCACCAGGTCCGCTATGTTCTCCAGCAGCAGCGATTTATTGACCTGATACGGCAGCTCGGTCACGATGATGGCTTGGCGGTTGCCTTTAATCTCCTCGATTTCCGTCTTGGCCTGGATGCGGACGGAACCGCGGCCGGTCTCGAAATAATCGCGGATGCCTTGTTTGCCGCGCACGATGCCTGCGGTGGGAAAATCCGGGCCCTTCATGATCTTGAGCAAATCTTTGGTCTCGGTCTGCGGGTTTTCGATGACGGCGGCCACGGCCTGGCAAATCTCGGTGAGATTGTGCGGAGGGAAGTTGGTGGCCATCCCGACGGCGATGCCGCTGGAGCCGTTTAAAAGCAGGTTGGGCAGCTTGCCCGGCAGCACCGTGGGCTCAGACGTCGAGCCGTCGAAATTGGGGACGAAATCCACCGTGCCTTTGTCGATGTCGGCTAAAAGCTCGTCGGCCACCTCCGCCAGGCGGACCTCGGTGTAGCGGTAGGCGGCCGGGGGGTCGCCGTCGATGGAGCCGAAATTTCCCTGCCCGTCCACCAGGGGCTGGCGCAGCGAAAATTCCTGCACCATGCGGACCATGGCGTCGTAAACCGCCATGTCGCCGTGAGGATGGTATTTTCCAAGAACGTCTCCGACCACGCGCGCGCTCTTTTTGTAGGCGCGGCTGTGCTTTAGGCCCATCTCGTCCATCGTGTAGAGAATGCGGCGATGGACCGGCTTCAAGCCGTCCCGGACGTCCGGCAGCGCGCGGCCGACGATGACGCTCATCGCGTAATCGATGTAAGAGGATTTCATCTCCTCGCCAATGTCGCACGGAATGATGTTGCCGGCCGGTTCCTGCTCCAAAGGGTATTCCGCTTTAGCCATAAATTCTCCTTCTTCCGATCACTCGATCACTGACCACTCGACCACTTTGATCACTTGCCCCGTCTTTATATGTCCAAATTCTTCACGTTGAGGGCGTTTTCCTCGATGAACATCCGCCGCGGCTCCACCTTGTCGCCCATTAAGGTGGTGAATATTTTCTCGGCCCCCACGGCGTCTTCCAGGTTGACCTTCAGAAGCTTTCTGCGCTTGGGGTCCATGGTCGTTTCCCAAAGCTGCTCGGGGTTCATTTCTCCCAAGCCTTTGTACCTTTGGATGACGGCGCCCTGGCGCCCGGCGTCGCGGATGGACTCCAATAGCCCGCTCAGGTTGTAAACCGGCGTTTCCGACTTTTCAGTCTTCACCTGAAGCAACACCGGCGTCTTTTCGTCCACGGGCACGGGCTCATACTGGGCCAGGCCGATGTCGAATTTTTTGAGCTGCTCGCCCAAGCCGTCGAGCTTGGAGAGCTCCCATAGGTCCTGCATCTCGGAGCCCAAATCATCGGCCATCTCGCCGGCGGAAACGTCCTGCTCCCCCGAGGCGGCCAGCTCTTTCTGCATTTTCTCCCGGCGCTTGCGGACGTACTCTTCCTCAAAAGACCTCCATTCCTTCTCGGTGAAGAAATAGCGGTAGCTCCCGTCCTCCTCTTCGATGCGGTAGAGCGGCAGCCGTTCCTTGGCTTTGAAGGCCAGAAAATCGGCCATCTTCAGATTTTTAATCAGCATGTGGTGCGAGAGCTTCTCGACGTCGACCAGCAGGCCCAACAGCTTTTGGAACGCCTCAAATTCCAGCGCCTCGAATTTTTTGCCGCGGCGCAGCTGCACCTCGACGGAGGACACGCCCTCCTTCAAAAGCCATTGCTCCATTTTTTCCTCGTTGTCGAGATACATCTCCTTCTTTCCCTTCTTCACCCTGTAAAGCGGCGGCTGCGCGATGTAAATGTTGCCGTTTTCTATGAGCGGCTTCATTTGGCGGTAAAACAAGGTCAGCAAAAGCGTCCGGATGTGCTGGCCGTCCACGTCGGCGTCGGCCATGATGATGAGGCGGTGGTAGCGGAGCTTGTCCATGACCATGCCGCCGTCGTCCCCGCCGATGCCGCAGCCGATGGCCGTCACCAGCGTGCGGATTTCCTCGTTGGAGAGGATTTTGACCAGGCGCGCCTTTTCCACGTTCAATATTTTTCCCTTGATGGGCAAAATCGCCTGAAACACGCGGTCTCTGCCCTGCTTGGCCGAGCCTCCGGCCGAATCTCCCTCCACGATGAAAAGCTCGGATTTACTCGGGTCCCTTTCCTGGCAATCGGCCAGCTTGCCGGGCAGCGAGGAGTCTCCAAAAACCCCCTTGCGGCGGCTGATTTCCTTGGCTTTGCGGGCCGCCTCGCGCGCCTCCGCGGCCTGGATGGATTTGAAAGCGATGGCCTTGGCCGTCTGGGGATGCTCCTCGAACACGATGGCCAGGGCCTCTCCGGCGATCGACTTGACGATGCCCTCGACCTCCGCGTTGCCTAGTTTGGTTTTGGTCTGTCCCTCAAACTGCGGGTTGGGCACTTTGACGGAGAGCACCGCCGTCAGGCCTTCGCGCACGTCATCGGCGGTGATGGAGGTGATCTTGGTCTTGACGCCGCTTTTCTTGATGTAATCGTTGATGATGCGCGTCAGCGCGGAGCGAAAACCCGCCAGGTGCGTGCCGCCCTCAATGGTGTTGATGTTGTTGACGAAGGTGAAAATCTGCTCGGAGTAGTCGCCGTTGTATTGAATCGAGCAATCAACGATGATCCCTTCCCGCTCCTTGGAGAAGGTGATGGGCTGCTCGTGCATGACGCTCTTGTTGGCGTTTAAAAACTTGACGAACTGGGTGAGGCCGCCTTCATAGTGGAAGGAGTGTTTTTTCTCGTCGCGCTCATCGATGAGCGTGATGCGCGTGCCGGCGTTTAAAAACGCCAGTTCCCTCAGGCGCTTGGACAAAACGTCGAAGGAAAACTGGTGGCCGTCAAAAATCTCGGTGTCGGGCATGAACTTGACCTTGGTGCCCCGGTCGTCCGTCTTGCCGGCGATTTGAACGCCCGACTTGGGCGTTCCCTTGGCGTAGGTCTGTTTATAGATGTTGCCGTCGCGGTAGACTTCCACATCGAGCCACTCGCTCAGCGCGTTGACCACGGATATCCCCACGCCGTGAAGGCCGCCCGACACTTTATAGGAGCTCTTGTCGAATTTGCCCCCGGCGTGCAGCACCGTCATCACCACCTCGAGCGCGGACTTGCCCTTGAGCTTGGGGTCTCGGACCTCCGTCATCGCGTCCACCGGGATGCCGCGGCCGTCGTCCACCACGGTGACGGCGTTGCCGACATGCAGCGTCACTTGGATGTTTTTGCAGTAGCCGGCCAGCACCTCATCGACCGAGTTGTCCACGGTCTCGTAAACCAGGTGGTGCAGCCCCTTCAAGGAAGTGGAGCCGATATACATGGCGGGGCGCCGCCGCACGGCTTCCAGGCCTTCCAGCACTTGTATCTTGGACGCGTCGTATTTCTCGGAAATTTTTCCTTTCGCGACGTCGATCGGCTCGTTGACGACGGTTTCTGGTGACATTTTTTTCCCCTTTTTGGCCGGAACCCTATCAGCCGCTTTTTTGCTCCGGCCGTTGAAGCCGCCCTGCGATTTTATTTTTTTCGTCATCTAAACGATCACACGACCTGGCGGATTCCCGTGATCCAAGGATTGCTGAAGTGTTTATTGATCTGCTTGACGATTTCGGCGCTGCGGAGCTTTAATTCCTGAGCCGCGGGGCCCGAGCGGACCTTCACGAACAAAATTCCCCTCTGAACGCCCTCTAATTTCCAATGCCGGCTCAAAAAACCGATTTCCTTCTCCCACACCGAATCCAAGACCGCCATCCTGTCGGGCATCACCCTTTGGCGGCTCATCCACTTCGTGGCGATCCAGCCGGAAGGCATCAGCCCGGATACGGGCCGGCGAGGCTTGCGCGCCCGCGGCATGTTTTTTTAAGACCTCAGCGGCATCACCACGTATTGGACCCGGTCGTCATCGACCGGCTCCAGCAGCGCCGGGTTGAGCGGCGTCGTCAGGCTGCAGACCACTTCCGCCAAGCGGTTGTTTTTTAGAAAATCAATAATGAAAAGAGGATTGAAAGAGATGATGAAGGGTTTTCCGTGGTAGTTGATGTCGATTTCATCCTCGAACTCGATGTTTTGAGAGGACGCGGTCACGTGCAAGAGACCTTCTTTGAACTGATATTTGACCGCCCCTCCCCTTTCCGCCGTGCAAAGCGAGGCTCGCTTGGTTATGCCCAGTAAATCGTCGCATTTTATCTTCACTTGAATGTCTTTTTTTGAGGGAATCACCTGCTCGTAGTTTGGAAAAGAGCCCTCCACCAGGCGCGACACCAGCACCTTGTCGTCAAACTGGAAGCTGATCTGGTTTTCCTGGACGCTGACAGTGGCCTGCTCCTGTTCGTCCACCTCATCGGCTCCCGCCAAACGGATGAACTCCTGAAGCACTTTGGTGGGAACGATCACTTTAAATTTTTTATCTTTTGGGATGCCTTTCTCGACCACGGAGGCCAGGCGGCGGCCGTCGGTGGCGACCATGCGCAGGGTTCCGCCTTCCGCTTTCCACAACAAGCCGTTGAGAACGTAGCGCGTCTCATCGGTGGAAACGGCGAAGATGGTCTTTTTGATCATCTCGGCTAAGGTCAGCGCCGGAATTTCAAAGGCGCCTTCCTTGATGAACTCCGGAATGACGGGATATTCCGATTTCGGCGAGCCGGTCACCCAAAAGCGGGCTTTCCCGCTCTTGATGTGAACTTTGTTGTTCGAATCGACAAATAGGTCTATATCCTTGCCTTCCGGCAGGCTGTGGATGATATCCGAAAGCTTTTTGGCCGGAATGGTGATGCTTCCGGGGGTGATAACCTCCGTGGGCAAGTAGCAGCGGACCCCCATCTCTAGGTCGGTGGACACGATTTTAACCCTAGAATCGTCCGTTTCCATTAAAAAATTATGCAGTATCGGCAAAGTCGTTCTGGCCGAGAGCGTGGCTTGTATGGTTTGCACGCCTTTCAACAATGCTTCTTTAGTGAATGTTACTTTCATAAATGCGTAGTCCTCTTAGTAAGGCTGTGGATAAGGCGCGAATAGTGAATTGACGGCGAGAAAACCGGCGTCCGGCTGTGGAAATGTTTAATCCTTCTTCCGAGCTTTGCACAGTGCGCCGCGTTATCAACAAAAGAACCGGGTTATTCACGGATTTTCCTCTTTTTTCACCTCTTCCATGAGTTGATTGATCATCTGCACAAAATAGATGTCGTTTTCCATTTTACCCTTGATCTTGTTGAGGGAGTGCAAAACCGTGGTATGATCCCTGCCGCCGAAGGACGTGCCTATATCCGTGGTCGACATGGAAGTCAACTGGCGCGCCAGATACATCGCGATTTGCCTGGGCAAGGCGATATTGTCGCTGCGTATCTTGGACTTCAAATCGGCCACCTGCAGGTGGTATTTTCTGGCGACAACCTTTTGAATGGTTTTGATGTTGATGGACGCTTCGGCGTCGCTCTCCCCGTGGGCGTCTTTAAGCACTTCTTTGGCGACGTCCACCGACAAAGGGCTTGCGGTGGCGGAAGCGTAGGCTCCGACCCGGATGAGGGAGCCCTCCAACTCGCGGATGTTGGATTTTATGCGGTCGGCGATGTAAAGGATGACGTCGTCGGGCATGTAGAGCTTCTCCGCCTCCGCCTTCTTGCGGAGAATGGCGATGCGCGTTTCCAGCTCAGGGGGCTTGATGTCGGCCACCACGCCCCATTCCAGCCGGGAGATCAGCCTCCTTTCCAAAGGGCTCATTTCCTTGGGCGCCCGGTCCGAGGTCAAAATAATCTGCTTTTGGGAGTCGAACAAGGCGTTGAAGGTGTAAAAGAATTCCTCCTCGCTGCGCCCTTTGCCTATCAAAAATTGGATATCGTCGATGAGCAGGCAATCCAGCTTGCGGTATTTATTGCGGAAGGCATTGGTCCGGTCGTAGCGTATGGAATCGATAAATTCATTGACGAAACCCTCCGAAGTGGCGTAAAAGACCCGTGTCCTGGGATTGTTCTTGATCAAGGCGTGTCCCAGAGCGCACATCAGGTGAGTTTTGCCCAGGCCGACGCCGCCGTAGATGACGAAGGGATTGAACTGGCGTCCCGGGTTCTTGACGATGGCCTCGGCCGTGGCGTGGGCGAAGCGATTGGACGGCCCCACCACGAAGGTCTCAAAGCTGTAGCGGGGATTCAAGCCCGAATCAACGCTGTTGTCGGAGCCGCCATCGGCCGCCGGGGAGGCCTGAGAAAGCGTTGTGTCCGCGCTGCGCCCTATTTCATAGCTCAATTCTATGGATTGGTTCGTCAATTGCTTAAGGCGTTCCTGGATTTTTGTTTGAAGGTTTTCTTTAAGCCAATCGGAAAAAAAGCGGTTGGGAACTTTCAAATAAAGAACGTTGTTTTCCAGTTTTTCGGGCTCAATCGGCTTGACCCACAGGGAAAAATTATCCTCCCCAAGGTCATTTTTAATGGATTCGGTGATGGAAGTCCAAATCTGATGGGTTTCTAGCTTATTCACAGGCAATCCACAGTTGTGGATAATTATCAACAATACCACAGCGGGCAGAATAATGCCGAATTTCAGCCTCTCTGCCGCTGAAGTAGTTTACAAAACATTGACGAGAATGGCAAGACGCCCGTTGTAATTACCATTATAAATACATTAAGATATATTCCTTAAAAGCGGCGGATGAAAGCTGCCTGGAGGCCCCATTGAGCGAAACAGATTTAGTCGTCCAAAAAAAGGGGAAAGTGTCGGTTTTGACCCTCAATCGTCCTCAAGTGCGCAATGCTCTCAGCGACGCCTTGATGGCGGATTTGGCCGCGAAATTGGAAAACTTGGATAGGGACTCAGAGGTTCGGGTCATCGTGATCACCGGAGCAGGCCAATGCTTCGCCGCCGGGGCCGACATCTCCGAGTTGGCGGGGGCGACCCTGCAGGAGTTGCTGAGCTCGGACCGCTTGGCCAAATGGGAGCGCGTGCGGAAAATCAAAAAGCCGGTCATCGCGGCCGTGTCCGGCTACGCTTTGGGGGGAGGTTGCGAGCTCGCCCTAAGCTGCGACTTGATCGTGGCCGCGGAGGATGCCGTTTTCGGCCAACCGGAGGTTTTAATCGGCGTCATGCCGGGAGCGGGGGGGACTCAGAGGCTGGTTCGCGCCATCGGCAAATACCGCGCGATGGAGCTCATTTTAACCGGCAAGCGCTTTTCCGCTGTGGAGGCGCAGGCCTGGGGCATGGTTTCCAAAACCGCTCCGAAAGAAAAACTAATGGAAGAGGCTATGGCCTTGGCGGAGGATATCGCCAAACAGGCGCCCTTGGCCGTTCAACTGATCAAAGAATCCGTCAACCGCGCCTTGGAGACTGATTTAGAGACTGGGCTTTTGCATGAGCGCCGTTTGTTTTACCTTCTTTTCGGCACCGAAGACCAAAAAGAGGGGATGAAAGCTTTTCTGGAAAAAAGGAAGCCCAGTTTTCAAGGAAAATGAGGAGGGGGGGGGTGCCTAAATCCGCCGCGATTCCCGATAAGAGCCTTTTTAAAGTGCGCGTGCCCATCCAGGTCCGTTTCCGGGACACGGACGCCATGGGGCATATCAACAACGCCGTCTATTTGAGCTATCTGGAGCTGGCCCGCGTCCGCTACTTCGCCGCCGTCGCGGACTTCAAGGATCACCGCGACATCAGCTTCATCCTGGCCCGCGTGGAGATAGACTACCGCTCTCCGGCCCTGTTGACCGACGACTTGGCCGTCTATATCCGCACCCAGTCGCTGGGCGGCGCCAAATTCATCTCCGAGTATCTCGTTTTGGAGGAGAAGACCCAGCGCGTGGTGGTGACCGCCGAGACGGTGCAGGTCTGCTACGACTATGAACGCAGCGCCGTCACCCGCCTCAGCCCCGACCTGCGCGCCAAAATCGAAGCCCTGGAGGGGAGGAAGTTTTGAGGGCGCATTCCCCACAAGGGTTTCATTCTTTCTTGAAGCGGCGGGTGGCCGGGGATTCCCTACGAAAAACAGGGTCCCCTTCGGGGCCTGCCCGCAGTCGCGGGCGCGCAAGGCGGGTGTCCACCGGACACCCTGCGCCCTCCGAGAGCGCCCTTCCCTCCCTCGGACTCGCTGCATGTCGGAGCGGTCCTCCGGGAGGGTTTTCTCCGGGAATCCCCGGCCACCCGACGCGCCTATGAAATGATCCCCTTGATTAAACGAGGGTGTGCCGTCACTTCTTTGGGAAATTAGTAGATAGAGTGGAAAAATAGTCATTTTATAAATGAAAGTAATGGCTCAGCCCATTGATAAGCTCGATCATGCCGGGCATCGCAAGCGGCTTCGCGACCGCCTTTTGCGCGCCGGCGCCCAAGGATTTGAAGATTACGAGCTGGTAGAGCTCCTGCTGACTTTTGCCATATCGCGACAAGATGTCAAACCCATGGCCAAGCAGTTGATCGGCCGCTTTGGCGATCTGAAGAAAGTCTTGGACGCTCAGCCGGAAGATTTAGCCCGAGTGAAGGGCATCGGGCCGCAGACGGCGGCCTTTTTGAAGGCCCTGCGCGTCACGATGCAGAGATATTTTGAGCTGGCTGCAATGCAGACGGCCCGGATTCTTAACTCGACCGATGCGGTGCTTGCCTATTGCAGGGCGTCTCTTGAGGTGGAACCGAGAGAAGTTTTTGAGGTTCTTTACGTTTCATCCAAAAACCGCCTCATTAAAGCGGAAAGGCTATCCAGCGGAACCATTGACCGCGCTGCCGTTTATCCTCGGGAAGTTATTAAGAAGGCTTTGGAAGCCAACGCCGCCGCTTTTATTTGCGTCCATAACCATCCATCGGGCGATCCCGCCCCCTCCCCAGAAGACCGGAAATTAACCGAGGCGCTATTTGAAGCGGCGCGGGCCGTCGGCATCACGATGCATGACCATTTCATTATCGGCAGCGGGCGGCATTTCAGCTTTCGGTCGCAGGGGCTCTTGCCGGCGGGAGGCCAAAAGATAGTTGTATGAGCGATTCCGAAGCCGATACCTGCCGCAAGTACGTGCTGCCCAAGCTCTACGGCGCCGGCTGGACGGACGACCACATCAGCGAGCAGCGGACCATCACGGACGGCCGGATATTTATTGGCAAGGATAGGACTCGCCGGGGTAAACCAAAGCGTCCTGACTATTTATTAAATTATCGGCGCGACCTGCCCCTGGCCGTTATCGAAGCGAAAGCCTCCTACAGGAATCCCGCTGATGGACTGCAAACGGCGATCGAATACGCCCAAATGTTGGGGCTTAAGTTCGCGTATGCGACCAACGGCAAAGAGATTGTCGAGCATGACTTCATCACCGGCAAAGAAATTAAACTGGAGCAATTCCCATCCCCCGAAGAACTGTGGGGCCGGCTCCGAGAAGATGAGAACATAGACGATCCAACCGCGGAGCGTCTCCTGACGCCCTATCTGCGCACGCTGGGAAAAGAACCGCGTTACTATCAGCAAATTGCCATCAATCGGACGGTGAAATCTATTTTGCAAGGTAAACGGCGTGTATTGTTGACCATGGCCACCGGCAGCGGCAAAACGTTTGTGGCCTTCCAGATTATATGGAAGCTTTGGAGCTCAAGATGGAATAGGGCAGGCGAGTTCCGAAAGCCAAAAATTCTTTATTTGGCGGATCGGAATTTTTTGATTGACCGGCCCAAAGACATCGAGTTCGCCCCCCTGGGAGACGCGAGGCATAAGATTTCCGGCGAGGCTAACAAGGGGCGCGAAGTCTACTTCGCGATATACCAGGCGATCGCCAAAGATGAGCGCCGCCCCGGACTATACCGGGAATATCCAAGGGATTTCTTTGATTTGATCGTCGTGGACGAGTGCCATCGCGGCAGCGCGAGGCAAGAAAGCAATTGGCGGGACATCCTGGATTATTTTGAAACCGCGACCCATCTCGGCATGACCGCCACTCCCAAACGCGATGACAACGTAGACACCTACCGCTACTTCGGGAATCCCATCTACGTTTACTCGCTCCGCCAAGGCATCGAAGACGGTTTTCTGGCCCCCTACCGGGTCCATCGCGTCGTTCCCAGCGTGGATGCCACCGGCTTTCGCCCGGACCCGGGAGAGGTGGACCGATACGGGCGCACTATCCCCGATGAGTATTATGAGACTCCCGATTTCGACACTCTGCTCGCCCTGAGGGCCCGGACCAAGGCCATCGCCCGTCACTTGGCGGACTTCCTGAAAAAAACCGACCGATTCGCCAAAACCATCATCTTTTGCGCGGATCAAGAGCATGCGGAAGAGATGCGCATGGCGCTCAACAATGAGAACGCGGACTTGGTCCGGAGATATCCGGACTACGTCGCCCGGATTGTTTCGGATGAGGGAGACGTCGGACGGGGGCATCTCGATCGTTTCATGGATGTGGAAAGAGCCACCCCCGTATTGGTAACGACTTCCAAGCTGCTCACGACCGGCGTGGATGTGCCGACGTGCAAAAACATCGTTCTGGCGCGGGTGATCCAGTCCATGACGGATTTTAAACAGATTATCGGCCGAGGCACGCGCGTCCGCGACGACTATGAAAAATTCTTTTTCACGATCCTCGATTACACCGGGAGCGCCACAAGGCTCTTTGCCGACCCCGAATTTGACGGCGACCCGGCGTTTCTAACCCAGGAGGAAATGAACGCGGAGGGAGAAGTCACGACCCATTATGAGGAGCCGCTTTCGGGCGAAGAAAAGTTGCGCCAAGAGCAGGAGCCTATGGAATCGGAGCCCGGAACCGGCCAAATCGTAGAGCCTCCGGAAGAAAAGCGGCGAAAATTCTACGTTGACAGAGTGGAAGTGGAAATTATTGCCGATGTGCTCTATGAGTTGGATTCTTCAGGCAAACGCCTCCGCGCCGTCAAGTACACCGAGTACGCGGCCAACACAATGCGCTCCATGTATCCGAGCGCGGCCGAGCTGCGCTCCAAATGGGCCTCGGCGGAGGAGCGCTCGCGCATCATCGAGGCTTTGGAGAACAAAGGGATCATCTTGGACGCCCTGGTTGACGCCACCAAACAAATAGAGGCGGACCCATTTGACCTGCTGTGCAACGTGGCCTACAGTATGCCTCTGCGAACTCGCCGCGAGCGGGTGGAACTGCTTAAGAAAAACGAACCCGATTTTTTCCGGCTATACAGCGAGAAAGCCCGCCAAGTCCTCGATGAGATCCTGCAGCAGTACGTCGAACATGGGATTGCCGAGTTTAAAATGCCGGACGTTCTAAAAATCCGGCCGATTTCCACCCACGGCAACGTGACGGAAATATCCCGGCTCTTTGGTGGACCGGATCAACTCCGCTCGGCTGTAGTCAAACTTCAAAATCTGTTGTATATTTAGCGTTATTGCAAAGTAGTTACATTATATGTAACTATTTGGTTAAATATATTGACAAATTAGTCAAGTCGATGTATAATAGTTACATAGGATGTAACTATTATGCGCACTGATTCAAGAGACAGAGAGCAAAAGCTTTTCGAAGTAGCCGACGGTCAAGGCGGATATTTTACAGCCCAACAAGCCCGTCCTATCGGCTACTATAACCGCCTCCAACACTATCATAAAGAAAAGGGCGATTGGCTGCACATTGAAAGAGGAATTTACCGGCTCCGAAATTACCCAAACTCGGAACGGGAAGATTTGATTCGGTGGTCTCTCTGGAGCTTCAACCGAAAAGGAGAACCACAGATTACCTTCTCCCACCAAACCGCTCTCGCCTTCCATGAACTGGGCGATTTCATGCCCGCCAAGCTCCACGTCACCGTGCCGCCCGCATTCAGAAAGATGATTCCAGGCGGTTGCGTGGTTCATCGGGCAGTCCTTCTTCCGGAAGATGTAAAGTCCATTTCCTGCTTCAAGGTGACCACTCCTCTTCGCTCGCTTTTTGACTCATACGCGGCGGATGCGGAGCCCGACCAGCTTGAACGCGCCATTGTGGACGCCCTCACGCGAGGGATGGTGCGGCTTGATCAAATTCAACAACCCGGTCCTTCGAATCAAATGGAGAAATTCCTTGCCTACGTGCGTGAGATCCGCAATCGAAGCGCCCATAAGAGCAACGCCCATGCCTGAGCCGAAAATATACGCTACAGCAACCGACTTCCGCCGCGCCCTGGAAGACCGGCTCAACCAGACGGCAAAAAACCAAAGCCCCGATCTTGCTCGATTGCGCAAAATGGTCGCTTTTGAGCGGCTGCTGGCCAGGCTTTTTTGCGATGAGCGGCCGCCCTGGCTTTTGAAGGGCGGTTACGCCATGGAAATGCGCTTTCGGGAAAATGCGCGGGCGACTAAAGATATAGACCTGGCTCTGCCGGAAGCGCATATTGCCCCTGGCGGCGACAAAATCACCAGCGACCAATTGCTCACAAAGCTTGGACGGGCAGCGGCGATAGACCTTAAGGATTGGTTCAATTTCCAGGTTGGCGACTTTTCGGCTGCGCTGGATGCCCAGCCGTATGGGGGGTTCCGCTTCCCCGTCGAATCAAAAGTTGACGACAGGGTTTTCACGAACTTCCATTTCGACGTGGCTCTTGGCGATCCCG
>MGUX01000147.1 GCA_001800185.1 Elusimicrobia bacterium RIFCSPLOWO2_12_FULL_59_9 | reverse complement strand
CGCATTTTGCGAATGCGAATTTGCTCAGGAAGTGCCGCCGGGAAGGCTACCGACGGCTGAATGGCGTGTGATTCGCTGGGTTTACGGAATTACTGCTTTCCGTCGGAAACTCCGCGCATGGCCTCATTTCCTTGCGCCCGGCGCGGCGCCGAAGCGCAGGCGCACGCAAACCGCATCTTTGATATAATTCCTCCATGCCGATCCTCTCCCGGTACCTCATCCGCCTGTACCTGCCGCTGTTTGCCGTCTCCATGGGGCTGTTCATCTTCGTCCTGGTGATGCACAATTTCATCCGGCTGCTGACGATCGCGACGATGAAGGGGATTCCGCTGTGGTGGATCGCCAAATGCTTCGCTTTGTTGACGCCTTATTTCTTCAGCCTGGCGATCCCGACCGCCTTCCTGATCGCGCTGCTGTTGAGCCTGGGCCAGTTGGCCGAAGACGGCGAAATGACGGCCCTAAGAGCTTCCGGTTTCTACTTCCGCCAAATCCTCTGGCCTCTGGGCGCCTTCGGCCTTTTGTTGTGCGCGCTGCTGTTTTTTTTAAACCATCAAGTCAGTCCAAAGGGGCTCAAAGAGTTTAAAAACACCCGCGCCAAGTCCTTCTCCCAAATCAGCCGCCTGGATCTGGAGCCCAACGTCTTCATGGAAATGGGAGATTTCAAGCTCTACGCCCGCCGGGTCGATAAAGAAAAGCGCCGGATCAACGGGGTTTACCTTTTCCGCTACCAGGGCTTCGCCATGAGCCTGAGGGTCAGCGCCGAGGAAGGAAGCTACGCGCTGGAAAAGGGAAGCGGAATTTCCATGGCTTTGACAAACGGCGACATCTACATCCCCAACCTCGAGGATCCCAGCCGGCTGACCTTGGCGCAATTTGAAACCTACCGCATTTATATCCCGGCTCAAGCGCAGGCCGATTGGCAAAGAAACCCGGGAGTCCGTGAAATAGACAGCCTCACGCTGCTCAAAACCCTCCGCCGCCTCGGCGCCGGAACTGCGGCAAGAGGCGGAATGAACCCGCAGGCGCCGGACGGCGCCGCCTTCAGCCCGAAAGACTTGGCCGGTTTCCGGACTGAAATATCAACCCGCACCGCCCTGGCTCTTTCCCCGCTCGTATTTTTCCTCCTGGGAGCGCCTCTGGGCATACGCCTTGAGAAGCGCAGCCGCCCCATGGGCTTCGCGCTGAGCCTGCTGATGATATTTTTTTACTATGGATTTTTGGTTTACGGGGTCGGGTTTGGAAACCGCCATCCCGCCTGGTCCTGGATCGCCCCCTGGCTCCCCAACTTCATCGGCGCGGCTTCCGGACTTTTTCTCTGCGTCCAAATGGCGAAAAAATGAGAATTCTTACGCGCTACGTAATGAAAAGTTTTTTCATCCCCTTCGCCGCCGGGATTTTTGTATTTTCGCTGCTCATCTTCCTGGGCAACTTTTTCGAGCGCCTGGACTCCCTGATCAAAAGCCCCGCGTCCCTGTGGGCCATCCTTCAATTTCTCTGGCTGGAAACTCCGTATTGGATGGTGCTCATCATCCCCATCGCCACGCTCACCGCGAGCATGCTGGCGGTCGGCGGCTGGATCCGGAGCCGGGAGTACCTCGCCTTTCAGGCCGCCGGAATCGCTCCCGCCCAGATGCTCAGGCCCCTTTTTTACTGCGCGTCTTTGGTCGCCTTGCTCAGCTTCGCCGCCCAGGAGACGGTTCTTCCCTACTGCTACTGGAAATCGCAGGAGATTTTTCGCGAGCAGATCGAGCCGCGATACAGCCAGAAGAAAACCGTGTGGAGCAAAATCGTGCTGGTGGGCGGGCCGGGGCAATTTCTAATCGTCGAGGAATTTGATCTTGGAGAAAAGCGGATGCGGCGGGTGGTCATGGACCAATACGAGGGAGACCGGCTTCTCGGCCAACTTGACGCCTCGGAAGCCGTCTGGGACCCGGCCGGGGAGACTTGGGTTTTTTCGCATGGAGTGCAAAGAGATTTCGGCGGCGGCGCGGTGCGCGAGAAAAAATTCGACCGGCTTGTCTCCAACTTAACCACGCCGCCCCAGCTGCTTATTCCTCCGAAAAAACGCCCTGAAGAGATGAGCCTGCGGGAGTTGCGCCGGTACGCGAAAACTTTAAGGAGGCTGGGACTTTCGACGCGGGAGACCGATTTGACTTTGCATTCCAAGCTGGCTTATCCCTTCGCCAACCTGATCGTCTGCGCCCTGGCGATACCCTTCGCTCTTAAGATTCAAACCGGAAGCCGGGCGCTGAATTTTGCCGGCGCCCTGGGCATCGCCTTTCTCTACTGGTGGATGCAATCGGTGGGAGAAACGCTTGGAACGGCCGGAATCCTGCCGCCCGCGGCCGGCGCCTGGCTGGCCAACGCCGTTTTCGGCGCCGCGGCCGCGATCTTCCTAAACCGCCTAAAAGACTAACCCGAATTCCCCCCGTGGGAATTCGGGCTAGCCGCCGGCCAAAATCTTCCGAAACGACGGCCGTTAGAACAGGAAGGCAATCTGCCCCGCCACTCCAACGTTGGCAAAAACCTCTTCCGCTTTTCCTCCGGATTTGGAGGTATCGAGCACCACCTTTTCGGAGCTGAGCGCGCCGCCGACGTCCACGATGATGTGAAGGAAGTTGAGGCCGATGCCCGCCGTATAGGCCGATTTGGATTCGGAATCGGCCAGATTCTTCATAATCCCGACCCTCAGCGGAATGTTGATCCAGGAGCGGTTGAAAATGTTGATTTCTGTTCCGGCGCTGAAAAGTCTCGACTCGAAGCCGGGAAGCTGGGTCTTGTTCTTGGTCAGATCGAGGTCGGTGGCGATGGTCCACCAGCGGAAAGGACTGATGGCCAAGCCGCCGCGGAGCTGCGGCTTGAGAGCGTATTTGTCGCCGGCGCCGTTGAGTACGGCGATATCCGGCTGCTTAAACTTAGGCGAGTTGATGTTGCGCGCCACAAGGCCCAAGCGCGGATGCAGCCACCAGCCCCACTGCTCCTTCATATCCAAAAGAAGCCCCAGGTCAATGGACGGCTGGACGCTGACTTTGGTGTTCTTGCTCATGTCAAACACCTCGCTGCGGTCCACCTCCTTGCTCAAAACGTCGAATTTCTGATAAGCCAATCTTCCGGCGATGGCCTTGAGATTGCCTCCCACATAAAACCCCTTAAAGTATGCGTTGCGGGCATAGCTGAGGGAAGCCTCGGTGAACGAACCGGCCTTCAGCGCCAAGCTGGTTTGGTTGTTGGTGTATGGATTTCCGGCGGCTCCGGCGGCGATGACAGGAAGCGCCCCGGGAGCGCTTTCCGCTATTTTGTTCGCTGCCTCGGTTATTTGGGCATCCGAAATTCCATTCGACGCCGCCAAATTGACTATGGCGTTGGCCAAAAGGGTCTTGGTAGTAATTCCAGCAGCCGCCAGGGCGCCGCCGGTTAAGTTGTTTATGTTCGTCCAATCGGTTGCGCTCAAGGCGGCATCGATCGTGTTCCTAGCTGTAAGCTTAGTTCCAATGGGCACCGCGGTGCTGGTTCCTGTAAAACTGACGCCGCTGACGCCGGTGGCTGATCCCAACCCAATATTGGTGACGTCGATGCTGGGAGCCGCGCCGACGGCGGTGAAGTTATTGACCGACAAAACGAATCTCTTGATTTTGATGTTGACCCCGCCCTCAGCGTTGACGAGAGCCCCCTTGCCGGGCTGGTTCATGCTGTTGATGGACTTGAGTCCCTCGAAAAAAGCCGCGAATTTATCGGCGTCCATCGCCCCGGCCGTTCCGCTGGTCTGGGCGGTTTTGATGCCGCTATACTTGCTGGAGAGGTCCGCCAGAGTGTTGGCGTCTCTCAAGACCCCGCCGGTGAGTTCCGCCCGTCCGCCGATGGGAATCTGAAGCCCCGACACGTTGTCCAACTGCGCCAGCCCGGCCGGGTTCCAATACTGGGCCAAATTGCCGTGGGCTACGGCAACGAAGGCCCCGCCCATTCCGAGCGGCCTGGGCCCCAGAATCGCCCACGACTCCGCCGAAACGGGAAGGCAAAACTGCGACAACAACAGCACGCTGGAAACCGCCACGGCAGCCGGCTTTTTCATCTTCATATTTTCCTCGCTTTCGTTTCCTTAATTCAACGATATTTTCGGCAGCGGATCGGCGACCTTAAAGGGGGCCTCCGTTAAAGCCCTGACGGCCTCCACGGTCGTTTCCGGCGCGATCTCTTTAAGCAGCAGCCCTCGGGGCGTGACCTCAAAAACTCCGAGTTCGGTGACAATCATATCCACGACGCCTTTTCCTGTCAGAGGAAGGCTGCATTTTTTTAAAATCTTGGGCGCATGATCCTTGGCCGTGTGTTCCATGGCCACGATGACCTTCTTGGTTCCGGCGACGATATCCATGGCGCCGCCCATGCCTTTCACTTTCTTGCCCGGAATCATCCAATTGGCCAGATCGCCGGTTTCCGAGACCTGGAAGGCCCCCAGCACGGTCAGGTCCAAATGCCCTCCCCGGACCATCGCGAAAGAATCGGCCGAGTTGAAATAAGAGCAGCCCGCCAACTCGGTGATCGTCTCTTTGCCGGCGTTGACCAAGTCGGCGTCCTCCTCGCCCTCCCAAGGGTAGCCGCCGTAGCCCAGCATCCCGTTTTCCGTGTGCAGGGTCACGCGTATCTTGCCCGGCAGAAGGCTGGGGATGAGCGTCGGCAGCCCGATGCCCAGGTTGACGTAGTAGCCGTCTTTAAATTCCTTGGCCGTCCGTCTGGCGATAAATTCTTTTTTGTCCATATGAGCTAACGGGCCGCCGTTTCGCTTTTGCGCCGGACCACGCGCTTCTCAATGGGCTTGGCGTAACGCTCGCCGCGCACGACGGTCTGGACATAGATGCCGGGGGTATGGACCCTCTCGGGATCGAGCGCCCCCGCGGCGACGACCGATTCGACTTCCGCGACGGTCGTTTCCGCGGCGGTGGCCATCACGGCGTTAAAATTCCTGGCGGTTTTGCGAAAAACGAGGTTTCCCATCTCATCGGCTTGATGGGCCCTCACAAAAGCGAAGTCCGCTCCGAGAGGCTTCTCAAGCAAGTGCCACTTCCCGTCAATCTGGCGCGTCTCTTTGCCTTCGGCTACCACCGTGCCGTAGCCGGTGGGAGTGTAAAAGCCGCCGATGCCGGCGCCCTGGGCGCGGATGCGCTCAGCCAGAGTCCCCTGAGGCGTCCACTCCACTTCCAGCCTGCCTTCCAGGACCAGCTTCTCAAATACGGCGCATTCTCCGCCGTAGGACATAATCATCTTTTTTACCTGGCCGTTTTTAAGCAGCAGGCCGATGCCGTGCTCGTCCGTCCCGGCGTTGTTGGAGATCAAAGTCAGGTTCTTCACCCCGGAGTCCGCCAGAGCCCGGATCAGATTCTCCGGTATTCCGCACAGGCCGAATCCTCCCAGCATGATGCTGGCCCCATCGAAAACCGGGCGCACGGCCTCTTTGGAACTCCCGGCTAATTTTGACATTTAACCCCTAAGCTATTTGAGGCAAGTGAAAACGAAATGCGGCGGCAAGTTTCTCAACTCAAGCTGCGTATCAACCTCGCGGAAATAGTATTTCAGCAGCGGGATCAGGTGCGTCGTGAACTGATAGGCCACGAAGCGGCCCCCGCGATTGAGCAGGCCGCACGTCTTGCCCAGCAAACGGCGCCGCCCCGGGGGATCAAAAAAGCTGAACGGAATTCCGGAGACGATCACGTCGGCGCCGTCCAGGCGCTGCGCCCGGAGTATTTCGTCGATGTCCTGGACGTCTCCCTGGACGACGCGCAGCTTGGGGTCGCGGATGCGGTTTAGCGCCTTCACGAAATTCGCGTTTCTTTCCACCGCCATCAAAACGCCGTCGGCGGGCAGCTCCGCCAGGATGCGCCGCGTGATCACGCCCTCCGCCGGACCATACTCCACGACGACCCGGGCGCGCTTGAGATCCATCGCCTTGACGACCCGTTTGATCACGTACTTGGTGCTCGGAGCCACGGAGGCGACGGCCTTGTCCCGCAAAAACGCCGCCAAATACGAGAATGGGCTGTCCGGATTGTACTCCAGAAGCTTGGATTTCTTCTCCGTCCTGGCCAAGCGAATTTCCTTTTTCATCAGCTTTTTGAGACCCTGGAAGCCGTTTTTAAACAGATTCTCGACATCCTGATCAAAAAAACCATCGAGCTGGTCCAAGAAGTCCCTGTCCGTCGTCCGCATTACACGCCCGCCAGCACTTTCTTGCCTTTGGGCTTGCTGAAGGCTTCGCGGTTGAGCAAGTCGGCCTTGTCGGTCTTTTCCCAGGTGAAATCGGCCTCGCTGCGGCCGAAGTGGCCGTAGGCCGCGGTCTTCTGGTAAATAGGCCGGCGCAGCTTGAGGTGCTGGATGATGTCCCTGGGAGTCAAGCCGAAATTTTTGCGCACCAGTTGGACGATCAAACCGTCGTCGACCTTTCCGGTCCCGTGCGTATCCACGTAGAGGCCCACCGGCTCGGCCACGCCGATCGCGTAGGCGATCTGGATGGTCAGCTCATCGGCCAGGCCCGCGGCCACTAGATTTTTCGCCACGTAGCGCGCCATGTAGCAGGCGGAGCGGTCCACCTTGGTTGGGTCCTTGCCGGAGAAGGCTCCGCCGCCGTGGGGAGCGCGGCCGCCGTAGGTATCGACGATGATTTTGCGTC
>MGUX01000146.1 GCA_001800185.1 Elusimicrobia bacterium RIFCSPLOWO2_12_FULL_59_9 | reverse complement strand
TGCTTTCTCCCAACAAAGTTCTGGCGGCCCAGCTTTACGCCGAGTTTAAATCCTTTTTTCCCGGCAACGCGGTGGAATATTTCGTCTCCTACTACGACTACTACCAGCCCGAAGCCTACGTTCCTCAAACGGACACGTATATCGAAAAGGACGCCGCTATCAACGAGCACATCGATAAATTGCGCCTGAAGGCGACCAGCACCCTGTTGTCCCGGCGCGACGTCATCGTCGTAGCCTCCGTGTCGTGCATTTACAATATCGGCTCTCCTGAAAACTACAGAAACATGTGCGTTTTCTTGGAGGAAAACCGCCCCAAAAACCGCGCGGAGCTTTTGGACGGCTTAGTCAAGATTCATTATGAGAGAAACCAGGTCGAGTTCAAACGCGGGGTTTTCCGCGTCCGCGGAAACGTGGTGGACGTTTTCCCCGCCTACAGCGACACCGCCTTGAGAATCGAGCTCGACGGCAACACGATCCGTTCCCTGACGGAGATCCACCCCGTCACCAGCCAGAAACTTAAGCGCCTGCGGCAATTCTGCATTTACCCCGCCAAACACTTCATCACTTCGCAGCCGCGCCTTGAGGCGGCTCTCGCGGCCATCAAAAATGAGCTGGAGGAGCGGCTTGCCTGGCTGAAATCCGCCGGGAAAAATCTGGAGGCGGAGCGCCTCCGGCAGAAGACGCGCTACGACTTGGAGATGCTCAAGGAGCTCGGATTTTGCCACGGCGTCGAAAACTATTCCAGGCATCTGTCCGGCAAAAAACCGGGGGAGCGCCCCGACTGCCTCCTCGACTACTTTCCCAAGGACTTTTTGATGCTCATCGACGAATCCCACATCGCCGTGCCGCAGATCGGGGGCATGTACGAGGGCGACCGCTCCCGCAAGCAGACCTTGATTGATTTCGGCTTTCGCCTCCCCTCGGCCCTGGACAACCGCCCGCTGAAGTTCCAGGAGTTTGAAAGCCTCGCCCCGCAGGTCATCTACATTTCGGCCACGCCCGGACCCTACGAGCTCAAAAAGTCCAATGGCGTCATCGTGGACCAGGTGATTCGCCCCACCGGCCTGGTCGATCCCCCGGTCATCGTCCGGCCGGCCGAGGGGCAAATTCAGGATCTCATCGGGCGCATCGAGACCCGGGTGCGGGGCAAGGAGCGCGTTCTGGTCAACACGCTGACCAAGCGCACGGCCGAGGACCTCTCCGCCTTCTTGTCCGCGAAGGGAATCCGCGTCCAGTACCTTCACTCCGATATCGACGCCCTGAGACGGGTGCAGATTCTCAAGGAATTAAGGCAGGGAAATTTCGACGTTTTGGTCGGCATCAACCTGCTGCGAGAAGGCTTGGACTTGCCCGAGGTGTCCTTGGTGGCGATTCTAGACGCGGATAACGAGGGTTTCTTGAGGAGCGCGACCACCTTGATCCAAATCGCCGGGCGCGCCGCCCGCAATCTTAACGGCGAGGTCATTTTTTACGCCGACCGGCAAACGGCGGCGATGCGGCAGGCGATGGATGAAATGTCTCGCCGGCGAAGCAAACAGGCCCTGCACAACAAAAAATACCGGATCACGCCGCGCACCATTCAAAAGGCCGTGCACGAGTTGGAGGAATTCGAGTACGAGGCAAAAAAGGAAACCCTCTCCCTGCTGAAAAATCCAAAACTCGGGTCTATTGATAAAGCGAACCTTCCGGCCGTCGCCGCCGAGATCGAGAAGCAAATGAAAGAGGCTGCTGAGAATTTGGATTTCGAGCTGGCCGCGATGCTTCGGGATCAGCTATTTGAAATCAAGGAGATGCGGGTGAAGCAGGGAAATAGTGATCGAGTGGCCAAGGGGTAGTGGTAGAGTGGTAAAGTGATAGAGTGGGGAATGAGAGGGTGATCGAGTGATCGGGCAAACCAGGGAACCAGTGATCAAGTGGTCGAGTGGTCGAGTGATCGTGTGAACAGGATAAAACAGCGGCTGAATCCAAAATATATCAGCGCGCTCATCCGCTCCGCCTTAAGGGAGGACCTGGGCCGCGCCGGAGACATCACCACCTCCGGCTTGCTGCCCAAACACCGGACTCTGACCGCGCTTATTTGCGCCAAAGAAAAAGGAGTTCTCTGCGGCGCCGCCATCGCCCGGGAAGTTTTTCGCTGCGCCTGTCCCGGCGCGCGCGTGCGCATTTTGACGCCGGATGGTTCGCCGCTGACGCCGGGCCGCAAAATCCTGCGGGTGACGGGCTCGCGCGATATCCTCAGCGCCGAAAGAACGGCTCTGAACTTTCTCCAAAGACTTTCCGGAATCGCCACGCTCACAAGCGCCTTCGTCAAAAAGGCGGCCGGCACGCGCGCCCATATTTATGACACCCGCAAGACGACCCCCGCGCTTCGGGTGCTTGAAAAATACGCCGTGCGCTGCGGCGGCGGGCAGAACCACAGGATGGGACTCTACGACTCGGTCATGATCAAAGACAACCACATTCAGGCGCTGGCCCGAAAGGAAAGCTCCGGTTCGGCCCTGCGCGCCCTTCAAAGCTTCGTGGCGCGGCGGCGCAAGGCGGCTCCCCAAGCCAAAATCACCATGGAGGCCAAAAACGCCTCCGAAATCGGCATGGCGCTGGCCTTGAAGGCGGACGTCATTTTGCTGGATAATATGTCCCCGCGCGGCCTGCGAAAGGCCGTCCAGCGCATTCGCGCGGCGGCGGAGATCCGGAAAGGGCGCGTCGAAATCGAGGCCTCCGGTTCGGTGACCCTAAAGAACGTCCGCCGCGTCGCCGAGACGGGCGTGGACCGGATTTCCATCGGAGCGCTGACCCACTCCGCGCCGGCGCTTGATTTGAGCCTGAATCTTATTGAACAATGAGGATGCCCGTGCTGCGCGCTTGAACCCATGAAACTGCCCGGAATCACGCATTTTATGCATTTCGTCGAGGTCGACTCGACGCAAAATATGGCTAAGGCCATGGCCGAGGTGAATACCCCGAGCGGCTCCCTTTTCCTGGCCGACCGGCAGACGGAGGGACGAGGCCGCCGAGGCCGCAAGTGGCAGTCCCCCGACGGCGGGCTTTATTTCTCGCTTGTTTTGCGGCCGGAGTTTTCGGTGGAAAAGCTGGGCGAGGTCAGCCTGTTGACGGCCTCGGCCATCGCCAGCGCCCTCTACGCCCACACCGGCCTCTTGACCAAAATCAAGCCGCCCAACGATGTCCTCATGGCGCACCCCGCGAAGAAACCGGTCTACAAGAAAGTTTGCGGAATTTTAGCGGAAGCAAAAGTGACGCTCAAGGGAAAAATCGCCTGGCTGACCATCGGCGTCGGCATCAACGTCAACAACGGCGCGCCCGCGAACCTGCGGAAAGCCGCGTCCCTTCGCGAGCTGACCCATGAAACCTACCACCTTCAGCCCATCCTCTTCTCCGTGCTGAAACAGTTCTGGAAAAACTACCGCATCTGGCTCAAAAAACAAAAGCAGCCCTAAAAACGCCCCCGCCCGGCACTTGCTTTCCTTTATACGGCGGTCCAGGGCCTGTCGCCGTAGGGCCCCATCGCCCTGCGGCCGGAGCAGGCACCACGGGTGCGCCAAGTGCCGTGAGCACTGCGAACGGCCAGCCCGGCAACTGGCGCGCCCGAGTGAGTCCCACCGGGACTCACTCACCTCCTCGGGCGATCCTACCCCACGACGCCACCCGAACCGCCTAAGAAAACAAGGTGGGCCCGCCATCAGCACTTTCCGCCCACTTATGCAGATCCATGAGTACCTGCTCAGGAGTGCTTGCGAAGTATCTCTGGCAAATCCGCCGGATTTAGCGACACATCCCAGGCCCACTCGCCGAAGCCGCCGTGCGCGTTGATGGCTTCGACCCACTCCTTCAGAAACTCGCGCTTGGTGCGGTTCTCCTGGGAGTCCTGCCCCTTCACTTCCAGCACCAGCGTCTTCCCGCCTTTGAGTCGGATCAGAAAGTCGGGGTAGTACTTCTTCACGACTCCGTTTGAGATGTAAAGAATCTGGAATCCAAGATGGTCGTTCTTCACCCAAGCCTCGACGGCCTTGTCGTGGTCGAGCTTGAACGCCTCGCTGGCCTCCCAGGTGCTGTCGTAAACGCAATGGCTGATATGGGAGCGCTTGGTGTGTTCGACCGGCTTGCCGGTGAACCAGGGGCGCATGTCGCCGGTCGACCGGACCGGGCATTCGGTGTCGAAGACCGGGACCAGTGCTTCTGTGTTGGAGAAGCGGATCGCCTCCCAGATGTGCTGGACGATCTTGGACATATTGAGGGTCAGCAGGATACGCCGGCGCAAGTCGTCCTGGTTAAACAGCGGTGGGTCAATGTCGATCCGGTCGCTCTTGAGGAACTGCTCCACCAAGCCGATGAGTTGGGCCAACAGAAACTCGCGGTTTGCCTTCCAACCGGGTTTCATCTGATCGTAGATGTCCCCGGCCACCTCGAAAATAACCTTCTGCATGCGGAACTTGCGTCCAAGTCCTTCAAGATCGATCTCGGTAAGGCGGCTCGCGTCCGGCTTGCCTTCGACGACCGGAGCCAGTTCGGCGATGGTCCTCGTCTCGTTGGCGTTTATTGTCAAAGGCTTGATCTTGGTCCATTCCAACGCGAGTTGTGGCCGGTACTCGTGGTCAACGCGTACGATATTCGGCCATGAAATCTGGAACTCGATCTTCTCCGACTGGGGCTCGATGCGGGTTTTCGGTGTAGGGGGCGGAGGGGGTGGGCCATCGCCACCCTCGTGAGGGAGGAAAGTGAACGGGATTCCAAAGATGTTGACGTATTCAGGCTCAAAAAAGCCCGATTCCGGGTTGACTTCATAGGAGGTGCGCCGCAAGCCGCGGCCCACGACTTGCTCGCACAGGAGTTGGCTGGAAAAGGCCCGCAGGCCCATGATATGGGTTACCGTCTTGGCGTCCCAACCTTCGGAGAGCATACCCACCGAAACCACGTTCTGGATTTGCTCGCCGGGCTGGCCAACCTTACCGACGGTGTCCACCCTGCGGCGCAGCAGCTCCGCCTGCTCCTTCCTGGAGAGCTTCCGCGTGGGTGCGTTCTCGTCACCCTCTTCATCCCAGGAGCCGTTGGAATCCAACTCAACCGCTTCTGTGAGGGACTCGGCCTCCCTGAGGACCTTGGAGTCGATGTGCAGCGTTTTCTCGGGAGCCTTCAGCTCATCGATGCGAATCTTGCCGCGGGTGAACGCATAATGGATGCGGGCGGCTGTCTCTGTCCGGTTGGCAACGGAGATCATGACCGGCGGCGTGGGGAAATTCCGCTTCTTCCAGTCCTTGGCCGTCTCAAGCCAATCTTTGCCCAGGAGGTAGTAGCGATTGGTGACCAAGTCGGGAAGCTTCTCGTGTGGCTCCGCTCTGCGGTTGAGGTCGTCTTTGACCTCGGGGTCCATGTAGATGTGATAAAGCCGTGACTTGTAAGTCTTGGCGTCAGGGACACCGTCATCCCGAATGACGACCCGCGGCGTCTTGACGATTCCTGCTTCAATGGCATCATTGAGGCCGAAGTCGCTGACGATCCACTCGAACAGGGTCTCTTCGCCGCTCTTCTTGCCGGTCGGGGCGAAGGGCGTGGCTGTCAGATCAAAGCAGCGGTTGATTCCCCG
>MGUX01000145.1 GCA_001800185.1 Elusimicrobia bacterium RIFCSPLOWO2_12_FULL_59_9 | reverse complement strand
GCCGACCATGAGCCCTTGATCGCCGGCGCCGCCCGTGTCCACGCCTTGGGCGATGTCGGGCGATTGCCGGCCGATGGCGTTCAAGACCCCGCAGCTCTGGTCGCTGAAGCCGTAGCGGCTGTCGGTATAGCCGATTTGAGCGATCACCCGGCGCACCAGGGCGTCGACGTCCACATACGTCTTGGTGGTTATTTCCCCGCCGACGATGACCATGCCTCGGGTCACAAACGTCTCGCAGGCGACCCGTCCATTGGGATCCTCGGCAAGCACCGCGTCCAAAACGGCGTCGGAAATCTGATCGCAAACCTTGTCGGGATGCCCCTCCGTCACGGACTCCGAGGTAATCAACTGCCGGCCCAATGCTTTCATCTTCGATAACCCTCCGCTACGATTTGGCCATCAAAATGGCGTCAACATAGTCCACGGCGTGATCGGTCACGCTGCCGTTGCTGCCGACGATGCAATTCGACAAACGAACCTCTTTTCCGACGCAGACCTTGGGAAACAGTATACTATTTTTTACAACCGCGCGCGCCATGATTCTCGCCTCGCGGCCGACCACCGAGTGCGGGCCGAGCACGGCGCCGGCCCCCACCCGGCATAGGGATGAAAGCAGGCAAGGCGGCTTTAAGACCGCCTCAGGATGGATCCGGCTGCCCTGCCCCACCCAGATTCCCGGCCGGAGCTGCCGCGCGCCCAGCTCCAGGCGCACGCGCCCGTCAAGGGCATCGCGCTGGCAGCGCCGGTACTCCTCCAAATTGCCGATATCGCACCAATAGCCCGAAAAAAGAAAACCAAAAATCCTTTTTTTCTGCTTCAAGAGCAGCGGCCACAACTGATGGCCGAAATCGTAAGGACGGCCCGATGGAATATAGCGGAAGACCTCCGGGTCGTAGACGTAAATGCCGGTGTTCACCGTGTTGGAGAAAACGTCCCCCCAACTGGGCTTTTCATAAAAACCCCGGATGCGGCCCTGGGCGTCGGTCTTGGTCACCCCGTATTGAAAACGATGGTCCACCGCCTTGAGCACCATCGTCGCCAAAGCCCGCTTGCGCTTGTGAAAGCGCATTACCTCCTCCAGCCGGATTTCGCTGACACCGTCGCCGGATAGGACGAAAAACGGCTCGCCTCTGAAGAAAGAAGCCATTTTGCGGACCGCCCCCGCGGTTCCCATGAGCTCGCGCTCAAGGGAGTAGGTGATGCGCATTCCCCAAGGGGAGCCCCCCCTGCAAAAAGACCGGATCTCCCCGGCTTGGGAGTGCAGGTTGACGACCACATCCTTGACGCCCTGGCGCTTGAGGTTGTCCAAGACATGGCCCAGAACCGGCCTGTCCATGACCGGAACCAGGGGCTTGGGCACTTGATAGGTGAGCGGCCTCAAGCGCGTGCCTTCCCCCGCCGCCAGCAGAAATACTTTCATATCCTCCTCCCATGCCTATTAAAACCGGCAATGCGGAAACCTCCAGCCCCGGTACGCGAAGAAAATCCGAGTGAGCCGGTGCAAAAGATGATATTCCCAGGCGCCGCGATGCTTATGAAAATATCTCAACAGGCTCAAGCAAGATTCCATCTCCAGCCACTGCGTCGGACGCCGGTTGACATCGCCGGACAAGGAGGCTTGCGCGCCCGGAAAGCTCACCGTGCGCCAGCCTTGCCGCCGCGCCCGGCGGCACCACTCCAAATCCTGATAATGCATTAGAAACGACTCATCCAAAGGCCCCACCCGCTCATACGCCTCGCGGCGTATCGCCAAAAATGCCTTCGCGCTCCAGTCCACTCGGCGCGCCCCGCGCCCCCGGCCGTTCCATAAATAGCACAAACGGAGGGGCGCCGGCAAAGCCAGCCGGCACAAATACGAGGCTAAATTCGGAAAGGGGCCGGCGCTCGCCAGGGGTTTTCCCCGGGCGCCCAAAAGCCGTCCCCCGACGATGCCCACTTCATCGGGCGCCTGGGCGAAGAACTTTTTAAGCTCGCTTAAGGCGGCGGGGGCCAATTGGGCGCGCTGATCCAACAAAACGAGCAGCGGAGCTCTCGCTTCCGACATCGCCCGGTTGGCCGCCTGGGAAAAACCGGCGTTGCCGCCGGACGCGAGAATTCGCGCCTCGGGAAATCTGCTCTCTATCTGCCTCCACCTCACCCGGTCGGAGCCGTTGTCGACCACCAGGACCTCGCAGCTTGCCGCCGTTTGCGCCCGGCGCACGGATTTCAGGCAGCCGGCCAAACCTTCCTCATCCAAATAGTGCACGACGATGATCGAAAAATCGGGAATCATGCTTGCGCGGAGACGCGCGCCAGTTTTTCATAAAACCGGCGCGTCGCTTCGGCGATCCTTTGATGCGTGTAAAACTTGAGGACGCGCTCGCGCCCCATCTCCCCCAGGCGTTTGCGATGCCCCGGATTTTCGGCCAAGAGCTTGAGGCAGCGGTATAAATTTCCGAGGTCCTTTTCCTGAAATACCATGCCCCCTTCTCCCACCAGCCGGCCCATCTCCGCCGAGCTGGAGCTCACTACCGGCACGCCGCAGGCCATGGCCTCCACCAGCGCCTGCCCGAAACGCTCCTTCCAGCCGGGCAGGGAAACGGAGGGCAGCGCCAGGATATCCAAGCTCTGAATCCACGAAGCCGCTTCCCCGGCCGGAACCCGGCCGTGCAGCCAAACGCGCGCGCGCAGCTTGGAATCGGCGGCGATTCTTCGGGCCAGTTCGGGCCGCAGCGGGCCGTCGCCCAAAAACAGAAGACGGCAGGACTCCGGCAGCCGCCCGAAGGCATCGAGCAGAAGCAAAAGGCCTTTTTCCGGCGCCAGGCGCCCGGCATAGCCGATGAGGACCTCATCGCCTATCTTCAATTCCAAGCGGCGCGGGCGCTCAAGACACGGCCTGAAACTCTCCGGATCCACGCCGAACTGCGGAATGACGGCCACGGGTTTCAGGAAATTTTTGCGCTCCAGCACTTCGCGGGCCTCTTGGGTTCCGGCGATGGCGCCCTGCGCCGATTGATGCACCCGGCTTTCCACCCACGCATACGGAAAGTCGTATTGTTGAAAGATATTTTGCCAGCTGAAAAAAACCAAGGGAATTGCCAGACGCGACGCCTCCCTGCCCGCCTGATAGGCCGCCAGGCTCAATGGCTCCTCATCCAAATGGATCCAATCCGGCCTTTGACGCCGAATTACCTTCGCCAATCCCGGGAGCCATACGAAACGTGAACTTCCGAAAGACACGGGCTTAAGCGGAATGTAGCGGACCTTCGATTCGGCCGCGCGGGCGCCGTTGGCCGCCGGGATGACCGCCGTCACCTCCCAATAATCGGCGAGGTGCTCCACTTTTTTCCGGAAGGCGTCGGAACCGGCGGACAGGGAAATGAAGAGCACTTTCGCGCCGCGCGGCATCGATCCTCCCCCGGCCTGGCCGCGCCGCCCGGCGGCCGCCGCATCCACGGCCGGCCCCAGGCGCGCGGAGGACTCCAAGAACGCCCTGCCGAAAGCAAACAACGTCATCTGCCCCGCCACCGCGCCCCAGGCCGCCCCGATGTAGCCGAAACGGGGAATCAAAAGGAAATCCATGAACGCGTTGACTCCGAAAGCGCCGGCGGCGGCGCCCGCTCCACGAGCGGCGCCCCCTCCGGCGATCAAAAAGCCCAACAGGATGGTGTTTGGAAACGCGAACAACAATCCCAGGGATAAAACGCTCAACGAAAAACCGGCGGGAAGAAAAGAGGGGCCGTACAACAGCGACACCAATCTGGATTTAAGAAATATCAAAGCCAAAGCCGTGATGCCTCCGGCTATCGCCAGCCTGCCGGCCCAGGCCCGCCACAGGGGATAGAACTCCTCGGCCCTCCGCCGGGGCAGCTCCGAAAAGGCCGGGAACCCCGCCATCATCAGGATGCAGGGCAAGATTCCCGCCGCCGCGACGATGCGTTCCGAAGCGGCGTACCAACCGACCTCCTGGGCGCTCCTGCCTAGAACCGGCAGCAAGACGGCGTCGATTTTCAGCATCGAAGCCAAGGCCATCGTCGTCGCGGCCAATGCGGCCGATTCGGGACTGACCATTTTTGCGAAGGACTCTCCGAAAGCAACGACGACCCGATCGAGGTGAAATCGGACGATCCCCCATCCCAATAAGCCCCCAAAAGCATAGACGGCGGCCAAAACCCATGCGATCTCCCGCAGGGTCCCCCCGCGAAGCAGCACCCAAGCGCCGAAAGCCAGAAGCCCGGCTTGAATGATAAATTTCAAGACCGCTTCCAAGCTGGAATTCCTAAGGGACGCCAGCAAAGCGCAAAAAAATTCAAAAAGATTCCGGCACCAATGCCCTAAAAGGAGCACGGCCAACAGGGCAAGATCGGGATGGGCGGCGCCGCGGCCGCCTAGGACATACCACATCAACATCATCAGCGGCGCGCAGGAGAAAAGCTTAAAGGCGAGCCCCGCGCCGGCGATGCGTCCCAGCGACTCTCCTCCAGCGGCCGCTCGGCGGGCGGAGACGGCGTTGACTCCCAAATCCGCGAGGGTCACGGCCAGCAGGCCCAGCGTATAAAGGTATATGAAGCGCCCGAAGACCTGCGCGCCTTGGAAGCGGGCGATCAAAATGAACAACAGAATTTGAAAAGCCCGGCTTGCCGCGCCCAACGACTTGACGACGATGTCCGGCCGCAGCCGGAACTGAATCTGCGGTTTTAGGCGACCCGGTGCACCCATTTTTCCGCCAGCTCCAAGAGCGCTATGGTTTTTTCGCGGCTGTCCGTTTCCGCGTAGGTGCGGACCAACGGCTCGGTACCGGAGGGACGCAGCAAGAGCCAGTGCTGATCGTTCAAGATGATTTTGACTCCGTCGATAGTCGATAATTTGACGATGGGAGAGCCTAAAATTTTCTTGGGAAGCCTCTTGGCGACGTATTCGGTGAAATGCTGGCGGCTGCTGATCGGCTTGCGCAGAGGAAGATCCACGCGAACGTAGCAGGACTTGCCGTATTTCTTCTCCAAGTCGGAGTAAAGCGCCGACAGGGAGGCGGGGGACTTGGTGAGCATTTCCAACACGAGCAAGCCCGTCAACAATCCGTCGCGCTCGGGAAGGCCGCCTTGCCAGGCGTAGCCTCCGGATTCCTCGCCTCCCATGGCCACCGCTTCTTCCCGCATCCTCTCGGCGATGTGCTTGAACCCGACCGGCACCTCCTCCAGCGCCACGCCGTAGGCTTTAGCCACCCGGTGGGACAAATATCCCAGGGAAACCGACTGCAGAACCGGCCCCTTCAATTTTCGCGTCTCCAGCATATAGCGCAGCAGCAGAGGAAAGAGTTGGCACGGGGTCAAAAAGCGGCCTTTTTCATCGACGACGGAGAGGCGGTCGGCGTCGCCGTCGAGCGCAAGCCCGAGCATCGCTTTATTCTCGACAACGGCTTGCGACAACGCCTTTAAGTTTTTCTCTATCGGTTCCGGATGCAGGCCGCCGAACAGCGGATCGACCCGGTCATGCAAAGCGATGAGTTTTTTGGAGGGCACGAGCGCCTCCATGAGGCCTATGCCGTTGCCGTGCAGATAGTCGATCACGACGGGGCGCCTGATTTTCTGGGCGATGGATTTGACCGAAAACTGGGAGCGGAGATAGTCCATATAAAAACTTTTGAAGGATTTTTCCGGGATATCCCCCTCCGCCACGGGCTGATTTTTTTCCAAAAAACCCTCAATTTCCTTGGTCAGGCTTTCCGGCGCGGCCCCGCCGCCGACCTTGATTTTTATTCCGTTGTAGATGGCGGCATTGTGGCTGGCCGTCACCATGACGCCGAGCCGCGCCTTGGAACGCGCCGTCAAGCAGGACACGGCGGGGGTCGGCAACACTTCCGAGAGCAGCACCACCGCGAGGCGATTGCCCTTCAGGACCTTGGCGATTTCGGTCGCGTAATCTTTGGACTGAAAGCGGTAGTCGTAGCCGACCACCACCGGTTTATTGGAGCTCGCCAGGGCGCGCGCGGCCTTTTCGCTCTTGGAGGAAGGCTCGACTCCCTCTTCCGCGGCCGTTTGCTGGTGTTTTAAATAATCCGCGACGGCCTGGGCCACGATGCGAACGTTGGCAAAGGTGAAATCTTCAGCCATCACAGCGCGCCATCCGTCCGTTCCGAATTGAATCGCCTTTTTCATGGCTCAATGCCCTCCTTTGTTTAGTCCGCAAAACGGTAGCGGAGCAGGCACCAAAGATAGGAAAAACCGTCCTTCCAGGTGATCTTCTTTCCTTCCTCGTAGGTCCGGCCGCTGTAGGAGACCGGCACCTCGTAGATGCGGTGATGCCGCTTGCAAATCTTGGCGGTCACCTCCGCCTCGAACCCGAAGCGGTCGCTTCTTAAAACCATGTCTTTTAGGACATCCGCCCGGAAAACCTTGTAGCAGGTTCCCATGTCGTTGAGATTGATGTTATAAAGGATATTGGTCAGCAAAGTGAACGCCTTGTTGCCGACATAATGCCAAAAGAGCAGGACCCGGTGCGGCCCGCCCAGAAACCTGGAGCCATACACTACGTCCGCCCTGCGGTCCAAAAGGGGCTGGAGCAGGAGCATGTAATCCTGCGGGTCGTACTCCAAGTCCGCATCCTGAATGATGACGAAATCCCCCGTGACCGCCGTCAACCCCGTCCGGATGGCCCGCCCTTTGCCGCAATTGGCCGCATGCGATAATATCCGGAGGTCCGGCCCCCTCAATTGTTCAAGCAGCTCGCGGCTTCCGTCATCGGAGCCGTCATCGACGACGACGATCTCGCGTTCGACCGGCAGCGGAACGGCCCGGACCCGCCTCAATATTTCACCGAGGGTATCGCGTTCGTTGTAAACCGGGATCAGAATGCTCAGCTTCATTTTTATGAGGACAGGCTTAAATAGGCTTTCTCGTATTCCTTGACCATGCGCCCGACGTCGAAATGCCGCTCGGCGTAAGCGCGGGCGCGGTGGCCCGCCGCTTGCGCCAACGTCGGCTGGATGATCAGATTTTCAACCGCCGCCACGATCGCTTTGGGGTCGGCGGGAGGAACCAGCCATCCGGTCTCTCCGTGCCGGATAAGCTCCTGAACCCCGTCCACGCGGGTGGCGATGACCGGAAGGCGCATGACCATCGCTTCCATCACCACGTTGGGAGTTCCCTCCCAGAGCGAGGGGAGGACGAAAATGTCCATCGCGGAAAGCCACAGACGCATATCCATTTGTTCGCCGGCAAAAAATATCCGCTCGGAAAGCCCCCATCGATTCACCTTCTCCTGCATGCGGGCGCGGTCGGGTCCGTCGCCGATGAACAGGCACTTCACCGCGGCTTTCCGGTCCGCGAGGCTTTTCACGGCCCGGATGAGATGCCGCTGCCCTTTTTGCTCATGGAATCGGCCGACGCAGCCCAACAAAACGTCGCCGTCCGCCACGCCGAAGCGACTGCGAATATCGGCGCGCCCCTGCTGAGAGCGGCTCCACGCGCCGGCTTCCACGCCGTTATAGATGGTCGTCACCTTGGCCGCTTCGTAGCCCATGCTCTCAAGAACATACTTGCGGCTGGCCATACTTTCGGAAACCATCAAGTCGTCCTGGTTTTTGACGCTCCGGTCAAGCCACCGCAATACGGGAGCCCGGCTGCGGTAATGAACCCTCGGGGAACTGACCAATTTGAAGCTCAACTGCCCCACGCTCTTCGCCAGGCGGCAGAGCTGAATGGCGCGATATAAAAATGCGTGGACGATTTGCGGGCGCGCGGCCTGAAGCTTTTCCAGCAGGGCCAAAAAATCCATGGGCGTCGGGATCCACTTCATCGACAAGGTTTCCACGGGGATGGCCGCCTGCTTGAGCTTCTCGGCATAAGGCCCCAGCGGCTTCAAGCACACGACTTCCGGAACCTCAAATTGCCGCCGGTCGAGACGGCTCGCCAGCAGGAACAGCGTCTTTTCAGCGCCGCCCACGTTGGTGCTCGTGGTCACGTACAGCACCTTGGTCTTTTTCATGACCGCTTACTTAATTTTGGTCAGCGACTGGGCCGCGTAAGCCCGCACCGGCTCGATTTTCAGGGCTTTGAGAAGAGCCGGGATGGCGGGTTTCCCGATCGCGACGAGAGCGTCGCAGGCGTATTTCCTGACCGACTCGTTGTCGTCATTTAAGACTTGATAAAGCGGCAGGATGGCCTGCTCGTCGCCGATCAGGCCCAAGGATACCGCCGCTTTCATGCGGGCGACCGGATTTTTGTCGGCAAGGGCGCGAATAAGCCCGGGAACGGCCAATCGATCCCGCAAATGTCCCAGAACTCCGGTGACCGCGATGCGCACCGTCTCCGCCTCGTCATCGAGCAATTCCACCAAGGCAGCCACCGCCCGCTTGTCCCCCAGATACCCCAGGGAAAGGACCGCTTTTTCCCGCACGTACCTCGATGGGTCTTTCAAAGCGCGGATGAGCGCATCCAGAGCGCTGCCGTCCTTCATGCGCCCGAGCACTTCCGCGGAGATGGCGCGCACGAACGGGTCGGCATCCGTGATGGATGCGCGCAGCGCGGGCGAGGGCTTTTCCGAAAGCTGCCGCCGCAACTCCTCCTGCGCGTCGAAGCCGGGCTCGGAGTCCGCCTTAGCCTTGGGCCGCATTCTTATTTTGATGCCCTTCTTTAACCACTCAAGAGGAATCTTGATATTCACATTTTTCCCGCGCCTAAGCCGACAGATGCCACCAATACTCGATATTGCCTTTGGCGCCGCGAACGCCGCATTCGGCCGCGCCCCGGTCGCGCAGCGGCAGGCTCAAGGCAAACTGAGCCAAACCCGCCACGGCCGACAACCTGTCCCGGGCGCTGCGCACCACGCCCTTGGGAGCCTTGCTCGGGGGCAGCTCGAACTGGGGCTTGATCAGCGCCAAAATATCATAGGGGCGCTTCAGGCAGCGCGCCACGGCAGGCAATATCAATTTTAAAGAGATAAACGCCACGTCTATTGTAGCTAAATTCGGAGAGTCCACAAACAAATCGGGGCTTAAGCTGCGCGCGTTGGTGCCCTCCAGGCAGACCACCCTGGGATCGCGCCTTAGTTTCCAGTCCAGAAGTCCCCGGCCCACATCGACCGCATAGACTTTTTCGGCGCCATGCTGAAGCAGAAAATCCGTGAAACCGCCGGTGGAAGAGCCCACGTCCAGACAAACGCGGCCCGAAACTTCCACCGAAAATTTTCTCAGGCCGTCTTCCGCTTTGAGGCCCCCGCGGGACGCGTACGGACGCGCCGCCGCCAGAATCCGGACGGCCGGGCTGCCTTTGACCGCGGTTCCCGGCTTGGTGATCCGGCGGCCGCCCACTTCCACCCTGCCGGCCATGATGCTGGCCTGCGCGCTCTTTAAATCGGGACTCAACCCGCCTTCCACCAGGTAGCGGTCCAGACGCACTAATTTTCCCCCGGCGATTCCTCTCCCTCCAAAGCCTTGAGGTTCAACGCCCCTTGGGCGTCCTTGGTGAGGACCTCCACCTTGCGCTTGACCTCGTCCAGCCGCGAGGTGAGGCTCTTGGCCAAAGAAACGCCTTCCTCAAAAAGCGTCAGGGATTCCTCCAGGCCCCGGTCTCCGGACTCCAAGCCCTGGACGATCGTTTCCAATCTCGAAAGCTGCGTCTCAAACGTTTCTTTTTTCTTGGACATGGCGTTCCTCGGCCGAACTCAATTTTGAATTCCACTCACCTCGCACACAAGCCTGCCGCGATGCAGCCGGATGCTGACGCGCTCTCCCTGGGAAACCTGGGAGGCTTCCTTCACGACGGCGCCGTCCGGAAATTTAGTGGCGATGGCGTAGCCTCTGGACAAACAGGCGAGCGGACTCAAAACATCCAGCTTCTCCACGATCGCCCGCAATTGGCTCTCGGCCGCGGCCCCGCGGTGCTTCCATGCCAGGAAGAGACGCCGCGCCGCCTCATCGGCTTCCATTGATTTTTGCTCGTAAATAACAAGCGGTCTCTGAAAGACGCGGCTGCGGAAAAGGCCGCGGAGGGTTTCCTCCCACCGGACCGCGCGGTCCTGGAGGCTCCGCAGCAAAGCGCGTTTCAGGTCTCCCAAGCGCCGCGCCAATTCCGCCTTGTTTTGCACCACCAGCTCCGCGGCGGCCGAAGGCGTCGGAGCTCTTACGTCCGCGACGAAATCCGCGATGGTAAAATCCGTCTCATGGCCCACGCATGAAATAACGGGAATCCGGGAAGCGGCGATCGCTCTGGCGACGATTTCTTCGTTAAACGCCCACAGGTCCTCCATCGAGCCGCCGCCCCGGCCGACCAGAAGGACGTCCAGCGGCGGGGCAAGGCGATTGAGCTCCTCGACGGCCTCCGCGATCTGAAATTTCGCCTGCTCGCCCTGAACCTGCACCGGGAAAATGACGATCTCCAAATTGGCATAGCGGCGCTTCAAAACGCTCAGAATATCGCGGATCGCGGCCCCCTGAAGCGAGGTCACGACGCCGATGCGCTGGGGCAGCATCGGCAGCGGCTTCTTGCGGCCGTCGTCAAAGAGCCCCTCTCGCGCCAGCTTCGCCTTAAGCTGCTCGAAGGCCAACTGCAGCGCCCCCATCCGTTTGGGCTCAAGCGCCGTGATGATGACTTGCAACCCTCCTCTCTTGACGTAAGCGCTGGGCCTGGCGCGCGCCAGCACCAGAAGCCCCGGCTCGAGGCTGAATTTTAGATGCTGGGCATGTCCCCGGAACATCACCGCCGCGATCTGAGACTCGGAATCCTTGAGAGTAAAATAGACGTGCCCGGAGGGATAAGTTTTCAAATTGGAGAGCTCGCCTTCCACCCACACCTCCGGAAACGCTTCCTCCAATAAGTTCTTGATGCAATTATTGAGCTCGGTCACCGTGAACACCTTCGCCGGCGCCGCGCGGACCGAAGCCGGCGGCCGAGCCTCAAAGTTCATCTCTTCCGGAAATCCGGACGTCATGGCGTTTTTTGCGGCCTCCACTTTTCCAACCGCCGCTGGAGCTCCTTCTCAAAGCCTTGATCGGACGGCCGGTAGAACACCGCCGGCGCCGGCATATACTCCTGGACCGTGAAATGCCCGGGAAAATCGTGGGGATATCGGTACCCCGCGCCGTGGCCTCTCGACTTGGAGTCCAGATGGGAATCCCTAAGATGCGCCGGAACTTCCCGGCGCGGGCCCGACTCCACCTCGGCGAATGCGGCCGCGGCGGCCGCGGCGGCGGCATTGGATTTGGGAGCGCAGGCGACGTAAAGGATCGCCTGGGCCAAAACAAGTTTCGCCTCCGGCATCCCGACGAACTCCGCCGCCTCCAGCGCGGCGGCGGCCACCACCAAGGCCTGCGGGTCGGCGTTGCCCACGTCCTCCGAGGCGCAGATGATCAAGCGCCGGGCGACGAAACGAGGGTCCTCGCCGGCCGCCAGCATCTTGGCCGCCCAATAAAGCGCCGCGTCGGGATCGGAGCCGCGCATGGACTTGATGAAGGCCGAGGCGTGATCGTAATGCTCGTCGCCGCGGCGATCGTAGCGCAGCGCCCTTTTTTGGATGGAATCCTCCGCCGTTTCGAGAGTGATCGTCCTTTTTCCGGAGGCGTCCTCAGGCGTGGTCATAACCGCGATCTCCAGGGCGTTGAGGATTCGGCGCGCGTCGCCGCCGGACATCTCGATCCAGTGCGCCAACGCCTCGGGGGCCAGGTCCGCGTTCACCGCCTTTATCGCCCTGCGGGTGATTTTCTCCAAGTGTTCCGCTTCCAAAGGATTGAACTCAAACGCCGTAAAACGCGACAACAGCGCGGAATTGATGTAGACATTTGGGTTTTCGGTCGTCAGGCCGATCAAAGTGATTTCGCCCCGCTCCACGGAGGGCAGCAGGGCGTCCTGCTGGGTGCGGTTGAAATGGTGGATTTCGTCCAAAATGATGAGCGTTTTTTGATTCTGGGACTTGCGCCGCCAGGCGGCCCTCTCCAGAACTTTTTTGACTTCCGGAATGCCGATGGTCACCGCGTTGAGCTCCTCGACGGCGGAGCGGGTTTTTGCCGCGATCAGCCGCGCCAAGCCGCTCTTGCCCGAGCCGGGCGGGCCGAAAAAGATGACGGAGGTCAGACGGTCCGCTTCGATCGCTCTGCGCAGCAGCTTGCCCTCCCCCAAAATATGCTCCTGGCCGGCGAAATCCTCCAGACGCTGCGGCGACATTCTCAACGCCAGGGGGGCGTCCTGGACGCCGGGCTTTCCGGATGGGGCGGGACTAAAAGAAAAAAGATCTTCTTGAGGCACTACTTTTTCACTTGGCCTTTGGACGCGTCGGTCGCCGAGCGAAGGCTTGCGATCATGTCGTCGACCTTCTGCTCGGAAAGCTCCTTTTCGCTGTCGAATTGCTTGCGCAGGCGAAACAACTCGTCGGCCAAATCGAGAGCCGCCAAAAGCGCCAGCTTGGAGGTATCGGCCGTCGCCGGATGGGCATGCTGCACCTGCTGTATCCGCTCGCTGACATAATCGGCCAGGGCGTTGACCTCCAGCGGCGTCAGGCCTTCCGCGTCGATGGTGAGCTGCCTTCCGCGTATGTCGATGGTGACTTTCTCATTCATAACCGGGGTTTACGTCCTGCCCAGACGCTGGCGCAGCCTCTCCAAACGCCGGAGGATCTTCTGCTGAAACAAGACGACCGCCTTTGCGGCGTGGCCGAGTTTCTTGCTCTTCTCCAGGTCCTCCTGCAGAATTTTGTTTTCCGCCAGCAGCCGTTGATTCTCGGACTCAAGCCCTTCAATGCGCCGGACCGCGTCGCGCACCAATTGCTCCAAAACTTGCAGCCGATGGGTCACTTGCGTCACTCCCTTAACCTGATTCCGAACCTCTCCGACATTTTGGCCAAAATTTTGACGACCGATTCGTCCACTTCCTCATCCTTGATGGTCCGGTCCTGCCGGGAAAAGACCAGGCGCAGCGTCCATCCCTTTTTCTGCGGGGGCAGCTTTTCTCCGGAATAAACGTCCACCAAATGAGCCGCCACCAGCGGCTCCGCCGGGTCTGTGATCACGCTTTCAATTTCGTCCGATAAGGACCGCCACGCCAGCGCCTCATCCACCAGGAGGGATAAGTCGCGGCTGGAGGCGGGCAGATCGTCGACGGGAGCCATTTTTCTGCGGGCCGAAAATTCGCCGAGCAGTTCGTCCAGCGCTATCTGAAAAAACCAAATCGCCTTGAGATCGGCGGGGCCGTGACCTCTGGGAACGGCCATTTTAATCCCCCAGGACTGGGCGGCCACCGGATGCATTTGTCCCAACTCTCCAACGGCGCTCCCTTTCCAGAGAGCCCGGCAGGAGATTTTGGGATGCAAAAAACCGCGGGCCTGCGCGCCCGCCTCGAAATCGAAGGGCAAAACCGACGACACAAATCCCTTCAAATCATAAACGTCCAAGGGCCGGTTTTTGGCCTTCTGCCAATGAAATTGAGAGGGATAGCCGCCGCACAAGACCGCCGCCAAGAATCTCCTTTCGATCACGCGCTCGCTCCCTTCCGGGCCTTTCTCGTAGCAGTGCCCGACTTCAAACAGGCGGACGTCCGCGCAACCATGGTCCAGGTTGTAAACCAGGTTTTTAAGCAGGCCGATATAAAGCGTCGGCCGCAAAAACGCCCAGTCTGAAGAAAGGGGATTTAAAAGCCCTACCAGCGAAGACTCGATTTCGCTCTCCGGGTAGCCGCAATCGGACAGATCTTTTTTTGAAACGAAATCATAGTTATAGGCCTCGGAAAATCCAAGGGAAGCGAAGTGCCTGCGCAGGCGCGAGAGCGCGGCGTAGCGGCCTTCCTCCTCGGTCACGGGAGGCGCCGACGCCGTGCGCGGCTCGCTGCCGACCGATTGGTAGCCCTCAAAACGCGCGACCTCCTCGGCCAGGTCGGCCGCCGAGGTTAGGTCGAGGCGGTGCGTCTCGACGGGCAGTCGCCACCCGCCGGGAGTCTTCTCCAGGCGCGGACAAATGGCCCTGAGCCGGCCTTCGATGCGCTCCGGGCTGAAACTTGTGCCCAGCAATCCGTTGATGTCTTTTTCGCCCGCTTCGATGACCACCGGCGGAACTTTCTTGACGTACTCATCGTGCGCCCGGCTTGCGCGCGCCGGCGGCTCCGACAAGCGGCAGATAAGCTCAGCCGCGCGCCGGCCGGCCAACTCGGCCATCGCGATGTCCGAGCCTCTTTCAAACCGGTACGAGGACTCCGTCTTAATGCCCAAGCGCCGCGCCGCCTTGCGGATGATGGCCGGCTGAAAAAAGGCGCTCTCCAGAAAAACGTTGCGCGTCTTGTCCGTGACCGAGCTGGCCGAGCCGCCCAGAATGCCTGCCAGGGCCACGGGCTCTTGCGCGTCGGCGATGACCAAAGTCTGGCCGTCGAGAAGATGCGTCTTTCCGTCCAAGCCGAGCAGCCTCTCCCCCTCCGACGCCCAGCGGACGCGGATTTCAGGCCCTTGGAGAAGATCCTGGTCGAAGGCGTGCAGGGGATGCCCCAACTCGATGAGGACGTAATTGGCGACGTCCGCGACGTTGTTGATCGGACGAAATCCGCAGGCGATCAGGCGCCGCGCCAGCCATCCCGGAGACGGCCCGACGCGCACCGCGCGCAGGCTGCGGCCGACGTAGCGCGGACACGCCTCGGGAGCGAGGATTTTGACGGGCACGGAGCTCTCTCCTTCCTCGGCGAGATCAAGACCCTCCCAAGGCGAGCGCAAAGAAAGTCCCAAGTACGCCGCCAACTCGCGGGCCAAGCCGTAATGCGAGAGACAATCGGGACGATTAGGAGTGATTTCGACGTCCAGAATGGCGTCGGATAAATTCAAAAGATCGGCGATGTCCCGGCCCAGGGAGACCGTCCCATCCAGAAGATGAATCCCGTTGACGTCGGACTCGGCAAGTCCCAACTCCTCGGCCGAGCACAACATCCCCTGCGACGTCTCGCCGCGGATGCGGGTATCCTGTATCAACCGGCCGTTGGGGAGTTTGGCCCCGATGCGGGCCAAAGGCACCTTTTGTCCGACTTGGATGTTCGTCGCGCCGCAGACGACCGAAAATTCGCCCGTTCCATCCGACACCCGGCACAGAGACAGGCGGTCGGCGTTCGGGTGTTTGCGGATATCGAGGATTTGCGCGGAAACCACGTTCGCGAATCCGGGGCCGACGCGCTGGACGGCGGCGACCTCAAATCCCAGAAGAAGCAGCTTCTCCTGAAGCGCCTCGGGGCTCAATCCCGAAGCAACGAATTCTTGGAGCCACGAATGGGAAATTTTCATCTAAAACTGGGTTAAAAACCTCAAATCGTTCTGGTACAGCAGCCGGATATCCGATATTTCGTAGCGGAGCATCGCGACGCGGTCCACTCCGATGCCGAAGGCAAAGCCCTTCCACGCGGAGGGGTCGTATCCCACCGCCCGGAAAACGTTGGGATGGACCATGCCCGCTCCCAGCATTTCCAGCCAGCCGGACTGTTTGCACACGGCGCAGCCGCCGCCGCCGCAGAGGAGGCACTGCACGTCCACCTCCACCGACGGCTCCGTGAAAGGGAAATACGAGGGTTTAAAGCGCACCTGCGTCCGGGCGCCGAACATGGCCCGGGCGAAGTTCAGTAGAGTGCCCTTTAAATCCACCATGGTCACGTCGCGGTCAACGTACAGTCCCTCCACCTGGTGAAAAACCGCGGAATGGCTGGCGTCCACGGCCTCATGCCGGAAAACCCTTCCGGGGACGACGATGCGCACCGGCGGAGCGCTGTTGAGCATCTTCCGGATTTGAACCGGCGAGGTGTGCGTCCTGAGCAGCAAGCCGTCCGCGCCGACGTAGAAGGTGTCGTGCATGTCCCGCGCGGGATGCTCCGGAGGAATGTTGAGAGCCTCGAAATTATAGTAATCCGTCTCGACCAGGGGCCCCTCCTCCGTCTGAAATCCCAGACGGTTCAACACGGCCACCAGTTCCTCCATGGTTTGCGTGAGGGGATGGAGCGTCCCCGTGCCGTGGGGAGTCGCGGGCAAAGACATATCCACTTTGACGCCGGCCAAGTCCCGGTCGACGGCCGCCTTAAAAAGGGCGCGTTTGCGCGATTCGAGCAGGGCCTCCAAACGGGAGCGGAGATCGTTGCCCAGAGGACCCAGGCGCCGGCGGTCGGCCACCGGCAAATCCTTGAGGGCGGCCAAAAGCTCCGTCAAGCCTCCCTTGCGGCCCAGGAATTTGATGCGAAGATTTTCTAAGGAATCCAGATCGGCGGCGGCTTCAACGGCGGGCAAACAACTTTCTTGAAGTGCGTTCCACTTCTCTTCCCAAACTTTCGTGTCTCCAGGCATGTCGGCGCCCGCTCATGTGCCGCGGGAAATCCCGACCAGTTTTTGGAATGAAGCAGGATCTCGAACGGCGATCTCAGCGAGCATTTTGCGGTTGAGCGGCACCCCCGCCTTTTTCAACCCCTCAACGAAACGGCCGTAGGGCACGTCCATTTGCCGGCAGGCCGCGTTGATGCGGGCGATCCACAGGCCCCGGAAATCTCCCTTGCGCTTTTTTCGCCCCCCATACATGGCGTTGAGGGATTTTTCCACCGCCTGGACGGTCATTTTCCAAGAAGTGCGCTTCTTGGAGTAATATCCCTTGGCGAGGCGGAAAATCTTTTTCTTTCTTTGCCTGGTGTAAACGGTCGAGCGGACTCTCATAGATTGATTTAGCGGGAAGGCAGGAGGCGGTCTAAAATGCGCCCCTGCACCTTTCCGGCGACCCTCGCGCGCCTGAGTTGGCGCCCCGTTTTGGCCGACATGCCTATCAACAAATGCCGCAAACCGGCCTGTTTATGCTTCCATTTTCCGCGCGCGGACCGCCGGAATCTTTTTTTGGCCCCTGAATGGGATTTCAACTTAGGCATGTTTGGCGCTCAACATCATGAAAACGGTGTTGCGTTCGCCCGCGGGAGAACGCTCGATATCCGCCACGTCCTGAAGCATCACCTTGACCTTCTCCAAAAGCTCGTAGCCCAAGTCCTTATACTGGTTCTCGCGGCCGCGAAACACGACGGTAATCCTCACTTTGTCGTTCTCCTTAAGAAAATCCCTTACGTGGTTGAGCTTGACTTCCAAGTCGTGCGCCGCGATTCTGGGAGAGACCCGGATCTCCTTGAGCAGACCGCTTTTTTGATTCTTCTTGGCGACCCGCTCCTTCTTGCGCTTGTCATACTTGTACTTGGAATAATCCAGAATCTTGCAAACCGGCGGCCGCGCGTCCGGGGCGATCTCGATGAGATCCATCCCGCGGGTCCTGGCGATTCCCAAAGCTTCCCGCAGCGGGCGAATCCCGATCTGAGTCCCGTCGGCGTCGATGAGCCGCACTTCCGGAGCCAGAATCCGATTATTGATCTTCGTCTGATCTCGATCG
>MGUX01000144.1:12890-13361 GCA_001800185.1 Elusimicrobia bacterium RIFCSPLOWO2_12_FULL_59_9 | reverse complement strand
CGGGGCAGGAGATGCGGCTTGTTTTCCTGAACCCATCGGTAGAGCTTTCTGCCGTCGATTCCCGGCATGTTGACGTCGCAGATGATGGCGTCGTAGTCGTTGCGCTCCAGCTTGTCCACGGCGGCGTGCCCGTCCAAGGCTTCTTCGATGCGGGCCTCCATCTGGGACAGCACGCGCCTGAGCACGGTCTGGACGACCTGCTCATCGTCCACCACGAGCACCTTGAGCCCGGTGGGCAGGTTCATTTCGGGGGCGGCCTCCGGCTCCGGCTCCGGCGCGGCTTCCTCCACGATGGGAAGCTCCACCACGAATAGCGCCCCCTTGCCGGGGGGGCTTTCGGCCCAAATCTTGCCGCCGTGCTCCCGGATGATGCCGTAGCAAATCGAAAGCCCCAGTCCGGTCCCCTGGCCTATTTCCTTGGTGGTGAAAAACGGCTCAAAAATCCTATTTAAGTTCTCCGGGGGGATGCCC
>MGUX01000144.1:11603-12882 GCA_001800185.1 Elusimicrobia bacterium RIFCSPLOWO2_12_FULL_59_9 | reverse complement strand
GTCCTCGATTTCCAGCCGTATAAAGCCGCTGCGGTGGCTGGTGCGCACGTAAAGATTGCCGTGCTCGCGGTGCTTTTTAATGGCTTGGTAGGCGTTGATGAACAGGTTTAAAAGGACCTGCTGCAGTTGATGGTCGTCGGCCATGGTGTCGGGGAGGTCCGGCCCCAGAGTCGGGTGGATTTTGATGTTTTTGGTGCGGAAGTGATAAGCCTCCAGGCGCAGGCATTCCTCGATCATGGCGTTGATGGCGATGAGTTTTTTGGAGGGCTTATGGCGCCTGGCGAAGGTGGAAAGGCCCTGGATGATGCGTTTGCAGCGCTGCGACTGCTTGAAAATCTCTTCGATATCCTGGCGCGTTTGGGGGTGTTGTTTGACCGTCTCATCCTGCAGCAGCAGCTCGCAAAAACCGATGATCCCCGTCAGAGGATTGTTGAGTTCGTGAGCGACGCCGGCCAGCGTCTCTCCCAGAGACTTCAATTTTTCCGCCTGCAGAAGCTGCTGTTGCAGCAGCTTTTCTTTTTCCTCCATTTTTTTCCGCTCCGTCACGTCGCGGGAAACGACGACGATTCTTTCAATCTTCCCGGATTTATCCCGGATGACGTCCCCCTGCGATTCGATAAACCGGATGGTGCCGTCTTTGAGCAAAAATCTATATTCCGCGCGCTGGCCGATGCCCGTGCGCAAAGTTTCCTCAAAAACCAGCTTGATCTTCTCCCGGTCCTCCGGGTGAATTTCATTGAAAGAATCGGAGCCGCGCAGCGCTCCCAAATCGCCCAAAATCCGGTAAGAGGGGCTGGAGTACAGCCGCCGGCCGCTCAAGTCGACCAAGGCAATGAGGTCGGCCACGTTTTCCGCGATGAGGCGAAATTGCACCTCGCTCTGGCGCAGCTTTTCCTCCGAGCGTTTTCGCTCGGTGATGTCGCGCAGCGTGGCCAGGACCGCTGTTTGCCCCTCCCACAGAATGGCCGCCGCGCGCAGCTCGGCCACCCCGGGCTCGCCGCCGGCATGGGGAATTTCGACTTCCATCAATTTTCCGGCTTCGGCGGAATATGGGAAAGGCCGCCCCACCAGCGCCTGGGCTTTGCGCCGCAGGAGGGCCGCGGCGGCGGGGTTGGCGAAGCGCACGACGCCGCCGGAATCGACTACAAGAATGCCGTCGTCGTTGTTTTTGATGATGTTGTAAAGATCGGAGTGGCCGTCTTTGCGCGTTTCCTCGCCGTCGGCGCGCAAACGCTCCAGCAGAGAGTTGACCGCCCGGGCCGTGCGCAGCATTTCGCCG
>MGUX01000144.1:0-11570 GCA_001800185.1 Elusimicrobia bacterium RIFCSPLOWO2_12_FULL_59_9 | reverse complement strand
CGGTTGGAGAGCTCGCCCCGGGACGCGGCTGAAAGGAGGCGGTTGGCGGCGCGCAGGGTTTTTAGAAGCTGCTGCGCGTCGGTATTCTTGGTGGTCGCGGGTTTCATCACCAATAGCTTACTAAAATCGGCTTTTCTTGTCAGCGTCGGTTTGGTAGACTTCTCCCATGGAACTTAAAAAACTTGGATATTCTTCGCTGATTCTGTGTTTTTGCTTCTTCATTTCCGGCTGCTTCCTGAAACGCCTCAAAAAGACCGCCGCTCAGGAGGTTTCCCCGCCGCCCCTTTTTTTGGCGGAGGTCTCAAGCCCCGCCGCCAAATCGGAGGCGTTTTCCGTCGCGCCTTCAACCTCCGCCGCCGGGGACAGCGCCAGCCCCGTCGCAGCGCTCCGGGACGAAGAAAGCGCCGGAGGCGCGCATCGAGGCGCCTCTCCGTCTTTCGCCCCGTTTTACGTCGACTTCGAAAGCCTGATAGGCCGCTATCTGGAAGCCCTGGTCCAGGACCCGGGGCTCAAAGAGGCTTATGGCGGGTTTTACTCCAAGCAAAATCAGCCGCTCAACCGCGTTTGGTCGAATTTTAAGGGCGCAGTGGACCGCCTGGGCAAATTGATCGCCCTCTACCCCGGAGCGGCCATCGGGATGAGCGCTTACCAAAGCGTGATCGCCAAAGAAAATCTGGTCAAAAAGAACATTTCGGACGAAGAGAAGGTGGCCGTGTCGGTCCAGCAGGATATTCACTTTGCCATCGAGCATGTGGCCCGCTCTGCCGGCGTGCAAGCCGTCTACGACTCCGGCGCCGCGCGCGCGCTTTACCTCAACCCGGAGTGGGATTTGACCCTCCGCGTCTTGGATGCGCTGGTTGGGGCCAAGAAACGGCAGCTACAAACGGCGGCGACCCATCCTTCCGCCCCGTCCCAATAGCTTGAAAGGAAGTGATCAAGTGGTAGAGTGGGGGAGAAGATTACGGTGAGCCCTTAGGACGCGCCGCAGCCGGTCTTTTGTTGGTTGTCACTTTATCACTCTACCACTTTACCACTGCAGTTGAATGGAATCTACCGTCTCGGCCAATCGGCCGGGACTGGGGAGGGTGGCCGGTTTTTGGGTCCGCGGTTTGGCAGGGGATTGCAATGGCGGGATTTGAGACGCCAAAGCTGAAATTTTTGTGACGTCCTCGCCCCGGCAGCCTCCGTCGGGACAGACCTTGGAGACGCGGCAGTCGCCTTCCTGCTCATAATCGGTTTCGCCGCGGACAAGAATGCCTTCCACGCGGCCGTTCGCCGCGTTGAAAACGGCGCTGCCTGAATTTCCGCCGTAGGTGTCAAGATTGGCGACGAAATAGCCTTTGGGAGACGGGTCTCGGACCGTGGCGCCGCCGGCCACCTTGGTCGGAAGGCCGGCCGGATGGCCGATCACGAAAATCTTGGCGTCCTTTTCAAGTTTTCCGGTCCGGTTGAGCTTGAGAGGCGCATGGTTGGGGACTTTGCGTTCCAGGCGGACCAGGGCCCAATCGGCGCCGCTGTATTCCTCCTGCCGGGCCACCAGTTGGGCGCAGCCATAGACCTCTTCGGCCGGCACGGCCGCCGGATAAATCCCCGCTTTGCTGACGCCGAAGCCGAAGACGAATTTGGCGCCGGCGCAGGCCTCCTGCGACCGCACGCAGTGTCCCGCGGTCATCACCAGATCGGGTCCGACCAAAGACCCCGAGCAAAACGCCCCCATCGGTTGATCGTAGAAAGGCTCTTTGAGGCAAAGGTTCATGCTTTGGCCATAATGGGAAGTTTTCAGGAGCGCCTTTTGGCCGGAAGGATCGGGCTCCACATTCGCAGCCTCAAAAAGAGCCACGGTGGAATCGGCGAGCTGCATCAGCCGCGGGTTCTCAATTTGATAAAGGTCCAAGCGTCCGTCCTCCCCATAAATGACTTCCGGCTCCGGGGCGGCGGTGACGGCGGGAAGGCGAACCGTCAAAAGAAGCGAAGAGCAGATCAAAAGCCAGAAAGACGTTTTGCGGAGTTTAGTTTCCATGCAGCTATTAGATAATTTTTGACCGGCATTTTCAAGAGAGAGTTGCAAAATAGTTGCACGATGGCGGGGACAAGGCGGAGATCGTCCTTTACAATTAGAGAGAAGGGCGGAGGCTGCCTATGACGGCGGAAACCAACCAGAAGTTCGTTCGAAAGGAAGCGGAGGCTTTTAGGATCGTTTCCCAAGGGCAGGTGGAGACGGTCGTGGAATTGGTGCTGAGGCATGGGCGGGCTATGCGGCAATACGCCGAACGCGCCTGCCGCGACGGCGAGATCATATCCGTCACCGACCTGGTGATTTTTTTGAGACGGCGCATCAGCGAGGAATCTGGAGAAGGAGCAGTACGAAAAGAATTTTGAAACCCAAAGTGCTGGTCGTCGACGATGAGGGCATGATCCTGAGGTTGTGCGAGACGGCGTTTCGCCGGCTGGGAGTGGAGGTCCTTTGCGCGTCGTCGGCGGATGATGCCATCGGGAAGGCGGCGACCGGGGTAGACTGGGTGCTCACCGATATTTTTTTGGGGGACAAAGACGGAATTTGGCTGGCGGAGCAGCTTCGCGGGCTTTATCCGGGCTTGGAGATCGTGCTCATGACGGGCGACAGAGTCGGGACGGAAATTTTGAGAAAAATAAAGACGTTGAAGCTTTCTCTCATCACAAAGCCGTTTGATCTTCAGGAGTTGGAGGATATGGCGCGAAAGTTCGGGCGTTCATGACGCCGGGGAAACATCAGGCAGAGGAGGCTATCGGATGAAAAAGCGAAGACTGCTGATTGTGGACGACGAGTCGGGCTTCACCCGGACGGTCGCGGCGGTCGTTGGAAGCAGTTTTGAGGTTTTTGAGGCCTTGGACGGCCGGAGCGGGCTGGAGGCGGCCAAAAGGAATCTCCCGCAGGTCATTTTGCTCAACGTCATGATGGCCGAAATGTCCGGGCTGGCTATGCTGCGGCAGCTTCAAATGGACCACCGCACGCGCCATATCCCGGTCGTGCTTTTGGCGCCGCAGCATTTTAACGTGAGCACCCTAGAGATGTTCCGGCAGGAGATCAACGTGAGGGCTTGCCTGCGAAAGCCCTGTCAGGCCCAGTCGCTGGCATGCGAAATCGGCAAGGCGGCGGCTTGAAAACCGGTCGGGCCGGGGCTATACTAATGCCAGCGCCGGTTGTGGGACCGGAAATAACCATGAAGCGAGCGACCATCCTGCTTGTTGACGACGACGTCAAGACGCAGCAGCTCATCAAGCGCATCTTGGAGCTGGAAGGATATCTAGTGCGCTCGGCTCCCAACATATTCCGGGCGCAGGGGGAAGTTGCGCGCCACCCGCCCGATCTGGTCCTGTTGGACCGTAGGCTGCCCGATGGAGACGGCGCGGATTTCTGCAAGGAACTCCGGGCGTCGGACAACACCAAAGGCATTCCCGTTATTTTTCTTACGGTCAAAGACAGCGCTTCGGACCATGTCGCCGGCCTTGAAATCGGAGGGGACGACTATCTTCCCAAGCCGTTTTTTCCTGAAGTTCTGGTCGCCAGGGTGGCGGCGATGCTGCGCCGGGCCAAAAGAGTCCCCGAACCGTCGCAAATTTTGACCGCCGAAGGCCTCCGGCTGGATATTCAACGGCACGAATGCGTCGTGGACGGAAAGCCGGTTCCGCTCTGGCCCAAGGAATTCGAGCTTCTTCAGATTTTTATGGAAAGGCCGGGGCGATTGCTCAGCCGGGAATACTTGTGCGAGCGGGTGTGGGGCCACGAGTATATGGGGGGATCGCGGGCCATCGAAACGGCCGTTCAGAGACTCCGGCACAAACTCGGGCGGCGCGGGGATTTGATTGAGACGCTGAGGGGCTATGGCTTCAAATTTAATTCAAACCCATAGGAGCGCGGGTCAGAGCGGCCGTCTGGTCTGCGCCGAAGGGCTTGGAAGCCGCGAAAGGCGAAGGATGTACCAGAACCTCGCGCACGCTTTCCGAAATCCCCTGGTGACCCTGACCGGCAACCTTGACTTTCTTTTCCAATATTCCCGCGGATTGACCCCCGAACATCAAAAACAGCTTGTGGAGGTGCGCGACGCGGCTCTGCGGATGCACCAATTGGTAGATCACTTTCTGGACGTCGCCTCTTTCGACCTCGGCGCGGTTTCGACGCGAGAATCCTCGGTGGAATTGGCGGGACTCCTCCGGCGCTGCGCGCGGGAGATGCGGGCCTGGGCGCGCGCGAGCGGCGTCAGGTTTCAAATCGCGCTGAAATCCGATCCGGTTTACGTCAAGGGCGACGGCGCCTGGCTTTCGTCCATGATTCGCAGCCTGCTGGTTTACGCCGTTCTTTCAAGCTCCAAAAAAAACGTGCTCCGGGTCGAGCTTTGCGCCCGCGCCCGGCACGCCGTCCTCGCGGTGGAGGATAAGGGGCTCCAGCTTTCGGCCAATGCCGGCAAGATTTTCAGGCCGTTCCTGATTCCCAGGCGCCCCGCCGATGGATCGAGAAGCGACGCCGGAGGCGGCTTGGAGTTGGCTCTGGTCGAGCGCATCGCCAAGGCCCACGGAGGCGGAGTTTGGGCCAAGGCCTGCTCCTCCGGAGGAATGCAAGTGGGGGTTCGCCTGCTCCTCCAAAACTCGCCCTCTCGCCGCCCGTAGCCCGAAAACCGCAGTTGCAATCTCTGTCCCGCCTGAAAGTACTGTATAAAATTATGCAACTGCGGTTGCACCTGCGGTGCCGGACAACCCCGTCGCTGTTTTACAGCGACGGCCTGCGGGCGAATTCCCCATTCGGGAATTCGGGTTAGTTCCCCGCTTGACCGCCGGACAATTCCGCACTTGACAAATGAAGGATTGTGCCTAATAATATAGGTAGTATAATTATTATAATATAAATGCAAGACAGGTTTTGCGGCGGCGGGGGTTTGGCGGGGAGATGAAAAAGCGCGCGGGCGGAGCGGATGGGGCCGGCTTGAGAATTCTGGTTATGGAGGATAAAGCCGGGGAAGCCCGCTGGGTCGGGGAGCTTCTATCGCAAGCTGCCGGCAAATGTCCGGATTATTGCGATATGGAACTCATGGCCGGGGAGGACGGCCCCGTGGTTTCGTCGCGCCTGTCGCAGGCGGGCGTGAACGCCGTCCTTTTGGACGCGTCCGTCTCAAAGTCCCGCTGCCTTGCCACCCTCCAAAAGCTCGCGCCGGCGGTTCCGCAATTGCCGGTCATTGTCTTGACCGATCAGCAAGACGAGTCCATGGTCGTTGAGGTTTTGCGATTAGGGGCTCAGGATTGTTTGGTGAAAGGCAAATTTGACGGCCATTTGCTTATCCGGGCCCTGCGCTATGCCATGGAGCGCAAGAAAGCGGAAATCGCCTTGAGGCGCAGCGAGACCATGTTTCGGGATTTTGTGGAGAATGCGGAGGACCTTATATGGCAGGTGGATGTAAACGGCGCTTATGTCTACTTAAGCCCCAACGCGGAGTCGATTTTGGGCTACGCGCCCAAGGAGCTTCTCGGCAGATCTCCGTTTGATCTGATGCCTCCGCGCGAGGCGAAGCGGGTCGCTGGAATTTTTGCGAAGGTGGTCAAGGAACGCAAGGCTTTCTCGCTTTTGCAGCACGCCGCCATACGCAAGGACGGAAAGTTAAGGACCCTGGAATGCGGCGGAAAGCCGGTTTTTGACGAACGGGGCCGTTTAACCGGCTATCGGGGCATCGACCGGGATATCACCGAGCGCAGGCGCATAGAGGAGAAGCTCCAGGAAAGCGAGGGAAATTTTCGCCGCTTGGTGGAGCAGGCGGCGGACGCTCTTTTCCTGCATGACCGCCGGGGAAATTTATTGGACGTCAATCGCGCCGCCTGCGACAGCCTGGGCTACGACCGGGGGGAGCTTTTGCGCCTGCCGGTATATGATTTGGAGATTGGCCTCTCGCGGGAGGCTATGAGCCGGCTTTGGCAGGAGCTTCGCTCCTCCGGCCCGCGCACGGTGGAAGGGGTTCACCGCCGCAAGGACGGGACCGTTTTTCCGGTGGAAATGCGCCTGGGAATGTTCGAGTCGAAGGAGGGGCCCCTGGTGCTGGCCATGGCGCGGGATATCACCGAGCGCAAACAGGCGGAGGCTGCGCTCAGGGAAAGCGAGGAAAGGCTCCGGCAGTCCCAGAAGCTTGAGACCGTCGGGAGGCTCGCCGGAGGCATCGCCCACGACTTCAACAACCTTCTGACCGCCATTGGCGCCTACAGCCGGTTTTTGCTGGAGGACCTTGAGCCCGGCGACAAGCGCCGCGCGGACGTGGAGGAAATCCGGCGAGCGGGCGAGCGGGCCGCCGGCTTGACCCGCCAGCTTTTGGCTTTCAGCCGCCGGCAGGTTCTAAACCCCGAGGTGCTGAGCCTCAATAGCGTCGTGGAAGGCGTCGAGAAAATGCTGCGCCGCACCATCGGGGAAAACATCGAATTGGTTGCCGCTTTAAGTTCCGATTTAAAGCCGGTGCAGGTGGACCCCGGGCAGATGGAGCAGATTATCGTCAACTTGGCCGTCAACGCCCGGGACGCCATGCCTCACGGCGGCAAGCTCATCCTCGAAACGGCCAACGTCGAGTTCATGGAGGCCCAGGATTATGGGCAGTTTAGCGTTCCCGGGGGCCGCTATGCCATGCTGGCGGTCAGCGACACCGGCGCCGGGATGGACAAGGAGACTTTGTCGCATCTCTTCGAACCTTTTTTCACCACCAAGGAGCAGGGCAAGGGGACGGGCCTGGGGCTTTCGACGGTTTACGGCATCGTCAAGCAGAGCAAGGGCTATATTTTGGTTTATTCCGAGCCCGGCCAGGGCTCGACCTTCAAAATTTATCTTCCCTGGATTTCGGGCGCCGTGCCAAGCCATCCTCCGCCGCAACAACCATCGCGCACGCTTGAGTTGGAGGCTCCGGTGCCGGCCGGCGCCGCTCCGTGCGCTGCCCCATTGGCAGCCCTTTCGTTAAGCTCAGGGACGATGGAAATCCCAGGGGTGCGTGACGAGCCGCGGAAACCGGCAGTTCCAGCGGGGCGCGAGCCGGAGACCATCCTTCTGGTGGAAGACGATCCGGTCGTCTTCAGGCCGACGCTGCGCAGTTTGAGGCAAAGCGGCTACAACGTGCTGGGATCGTGCAGCGGCGAGGAAGCGCTCGAAATATGCCGTCGCTGCGCGGACAAAATCGACTTGGTCATCACCGATATGGTGATGCCCCGGATCAGCGGAAGGGAGTTGGTCCGGCGTTTGTCGGCGCTGCGGCCCGGATTAAAGACGCTTTTTATTTCAGGTTATACCGATGAGGCCGTCTTGCAGAGCGGGGCGCTGGCGCCCGGCACGCCGTTTCTCCAGAAGCCCTTCACGCCGGCGGTCCTGGCGCGCAAAGTGCGCGAGGTTCTTGATTCAGCTACTTCTCAAACTTATATCCCAGTCCGGGAACGTTGACGATGTACTCGGCCGCTTTGGGGCCCAGCTTTTTCCGCAGGCGGGAAATGTGGGTCTCAACGGTATGCGGGTCGTTGTAATCCGCCAGATCGTATCCCCATACGGTTTCCAAAATAAAACCGGCCCGAAGCACCCTGCCGGCCTTCTCCACCAGCAGCGCCAGCAAGTCGAACTCCTTGCGGGATAAGGCGACCGTTTTGCCGTTGACTTTGACTTCCCGCGCTTCGGGATCGAGCTCGATGCCGCGGCTGCGCAGCTTATCGGCGATGGGGTCGGATTTTTCGTAACGGCGCAGAACGGCGCGTATGCGCGCCAAAAGCACCTTCATGGGAAAAGGCTTTAGGACGTAGTCGTCGGCCCCTCCGTCCAAACCCGCCACCACGTCGCCTTCCTCTATTAAGGCGCCGGAGATGATGATGACCGGCAAGTGGCGGGTGGTTTGATCCTTTTTGAGAATCCGGCACAGCGTGTGCCCGTCCAAACCCGGCATTTCGGCGTCGGACACAACCAGGTCGGGGGCTGATTCCTTGGCCAGCATGAGTCCGTCCGAACCATCGGCCGCCGCGACGACAGAAAAGCCGTTTTGAATGAGATATTTCTTGATGGCTTCCCGCAGGCTTTGGGAATCGTCTATGAGGAGTATTTTCTTAGGCATAGTGGTTCAGTGGTCGAGTGTTCCAGTGATCGAGTGGTCGATCCACCGCGTTATTATAGATTTTTACGCTCCTCCACGCATCTTCCAGCGATGCTTGCCGCAGAGCGGCGGCTGGGTCTTGCGGGAATGGCGTGTGTACCCTGCCGCAAGGTGTGAGCAAAAGTTGAACGCCGGTTGAATTCGGCCTGAACGCCGGCTGTTACAACATTAGTGAGGAGGGAATATGAAAACAAATTTGAGAGCGATTGTTTGGGCAGTGATTCTGGGTTTGATCGGCGAGGCCGCTTGGGCCGGCGGCTATGAAACCCTCGCCAAGAAGCTGTCGCGCGACGCGTCCAAAGCCGGCGTGGAGCGTTTGGCCGTTTTGCCCCTGGTCGCCATGGACGGTTCAGACACCCAGGAAGGACGCTATATCGCGGAGCAGTTGACCACGCAAATGGCACTTTACGGCAAGGTCAAAGTGGTCGAGCGCTCCCTGATGAGAGCCGTCGCCTCGGAGCAGACTCTGGCTCAGACGGGGGTGATAGACTCCCGGAGCCTGGGGCAGTTGGGCCGGATGCTTCAGGCCAAGGCGGTGGTCACCGGCTCTTACGTCGGTTTGGGCGATTATCTGGAAATCCAAGCCCGCATCATCGATATCGAGACCGGGGTCGTTCTTTCGGCCCGCCGGCTGAGGGTCGAAAGAGAATGGTCCCCCAGCCGCGCAGAATCCGCGCCGGCAGCCAACAGCCGGATGGGGGCCCCCCTCTGGGGGACCGCGGGTCCCCGCAGCTCCGCGGAGGGGGACAGCCGGATGGGGGCCTTGCCCGTCTCTTTTCAGGCGGAGGAGCGGAGCTACGGCGTAGAGGCGGATAAATGCGCCCCGGCCCGCAAGAAAGTCGATGAGTTGGAAAAAGGCGTTTTGGATCTTAAGGCGCGCTATTGGGTTTCGGAGTTCAAGAAAAACGGCATTTCCGCCGACAATCTAAAATTGCCGGGCTCTATCATCACCGACCCGAAACTGCGTTTGCGCTTCTATCAACTGCTTCAAAACGCCTATGCCAAGTCCTCTCCCCCGCTCGACGAAGCTGAGATGAAATGGCTCAACGCCGTCGAGCGCAAGGCGTTCGTGTTGTACTACGCCTGCGATTTAAACGAGGAGGCCCTATGACCGAGCAGGGGTACCCGCAAAGAGAGGGAATAAAGTGATCCGGGAAGATTTGAAAGAAATATTCGAGCAGCGCCGATTCGGAGCGCAAAATTACGAGGCGCTTCTGGTCGGCTTTTTGGCGGCGGCCGCTTTTTTGATGCGGGGGATGCCCGTCGCCTCGTCCCGCTATCTTTGGTGGCTTGGAGTTGCTTTGGCGGCGAATCTCTTGCTCCTGCGCCTTCACGGCCGGCATTCAGGTTGGCCCCCTCCGATGAGCTCCGGGGGCCAGCGGTCCCGGAACAGCGCCTCTGGCGCCCCAAGTGCCAGGAACTCTGGTCCTGGCCCCAGAGGGGGGCCCCCTTCCGGCTGGGCGAGCCTGATTTCGTTGGGCGTCAACAGCCTGCTGGTGGCCTATCTCATTGACTCGTCGGGAGGCCGGAGCTCCATGCTTTGGCCGCTTTTCCTCCTGCCCGTCTTCACGGCCGGATTTTATTTGCCCGGCTGGGCGATGCGGGCCTGCGGCCTGCATGTGGCTTTACTTTTATGCTTCTACTTGGAACCCCTTCGAGGCGCGGAGGCGTCGGCTTGGTTCGAAATATCGCTTAAAGCGGGCTTCCTGTTCGCGTCCTCTTATTTCATAGGCCGTTTGGGCGCCGGAGAGAGGCAGGCGCTCAAAATTGCTCAAGCGCGCCGCGAAGAACTCATAGCCCTATCGCGGCGTTGTCTGAGCGTCCAGGACAGTTTGGATGATTCCCGCAAGACTTTGACCCGTTCCCTGAGCGAATTGGGAGACCGGATCACCCTTATCCTCGGCGCCGTTCAACTGCTTCAGGAGTCCATGCCGCAAGGAGCGCCGGAGCAGGAGGATTTAAAGCGCATTCTTGAGGCGGCGCGGCAGAGCGGCGATACGGCGCGGAACCTGACCATTCAGGCGCATCTGTTTCATCCCTCAAAAGAGCAAAAACTTTTATTAAGGAGCGGATCATGAGCGCCGGCTTGAATTCTGGAGGTGAAATTCAGGAGAGCGCGGCGGCCCCCTCCGCAGTGCTCCGGGGACCCGGATGCGCCGGCCCTTTCGCAGAGCTCAAGGACGAAGGAAGCGCCGGTGGCGCGAGACGAGGCGCGGCGGCCCGCCTTCTCATCGTGGATGACGATCCCCAGGTCCGGGGGTTGTTCGTCCGGGGGCTGTCATAGCCGGGGCGCGTGGTTGAATCGGCCGCGGACGCCCACGACGCCCTCGGGCGGCTGGAAAGCGGAGTCTACGACGTCGTGGTCACCGACATCAATATGCCGGGCAAAATGGACGGACAGGACGTATTCCGCTGGATCAAGGACCGCCGCGCCTCCACCGACGTGATCCTGCTTTCGGGGGATCCTACGATAGAAAGCGTCCTGGAGGCTTTCCGCTACGGCGCTTGGGATTTTATCATCAAACCGGCGGCCATCGACGTTTTGCGCGCCTCCGTTTCGCGCTGCCTGCAGTGCCGGCGCAATATTGAAAGCATCCGCGATCCGGAGGACGTGCGCAAAAAATTCTCCTTCTTGTACCAACGGGTCAACGCTTTGGAGAGCATGCGCGGCACCTTGCGCCGCTACCTCTCCAAAGAGGTCATGGACAAAGTGCTCGGCTCCGCCGGCGCATTGGGGCTCAAGAGCGAACGCCTGGCGGCGACCGTCCTGTTCGCCGATATCCGCAACTTCACCTCTTTCGCCGAGTCCCGCCCGCCCGAGGAAGTCATCGCCACCATCAACTCGCTGTTTGAGCGCATCAACTCCGCGGTGGCCAAATACGGGGGGATTATCGACAAGCATACCGGAGACGGCGTCATGGCCGTGTTCGGAGCGCCCCGGCGGCAGCAAGATCACGCCGTCCGCGCCGTTATTTGCGCGTGGAGCATGGTGCGTGAGACGGCCCGGTGGAACGCCGAAAGGCGCCGGCGGGGCCTGGCGCCCTTGGAAATCGGCGTGGGCATCAATACCGGAGAGGTCGTGGCGGGCAACGTGGGCTCCTCGCAGCGCAGCGACTACACGGTGGTCGGCTCGACCGTCAATTTGGCCGCCCGTATTCAAGAGCGCGCCGAGGCCGCCGAGGTCCTGATGGGCCAAAAAACCGCGGCGGCGCTCGGCCCGAAGTTTCCGGTGCGTCCCCTCGGCTCCTTCGCGGTCAAGGGCTATTCTTTGCCCGCGGCCATTTTCAAGCTGCTCCATTCCGCGCCGGCGCAAGCCGCCCGGCTGGCCCCCTCCGCAGGGCTCCAGGGACCCGCGGTCCCGGAACAGCGCCTCTGGCGCCCCAAGTGCCAGGAACTCTGGTCCTGGCCCCGGACGGGGTCCCCCATCCAGCTGGAAACTCGCGC
>MGUX01000143.1 GCA_001800185.1 Elusimicrobia bacterium RIFCSPLOWO2_12_FULL_59_9 | reverse complement strand
GGATTCCAGACTTGATGTCAAAATGTAGTGGCGACTTTTGACCCCAGATGTAGGAAAACTCAGCAGTTTTTCGCGTCTACTGCGGAAGTTGGGCTAGTTCAGCGGGATGCGGCTCTTGTTGGCCGCGAGCCAGGCATCGAAGGTCTGCAGGCGCGGGTTGACCTCCTTGGAGAAAGCGATGGGCCGCGCCGCGCAGAAGTCGGCGTTGAAGTCCCGCTTGTATTGGAACATGTTGCCGAGGTCGTCTGCGCCCGGGAAGCCGAACCCGCGGTAGGTTTCGGGGGAAATGGCGTTGTAGGCCACGGGCTGTCCCAGGGCTTTGGAAAACTTTTCCGCCATCTGGGCGCCGGTGAGGTGCTCGCCCGCGATGCCAACTTTTTTGCCGGCCAGAGCGGCGCCCTTCTTGAAGATTCCCAGGGCGCAGCCGCCGATGTCCTCTGCGGCGATGCCGGGCAACTTCGCATCTCCCATGGGCAAGACGATGGAGAACTTTCCGTCCGGCCCTTTCTTGGGTCCCATGCCGAAGTAGATGAAGTTGTCCCAAAAGAAGGAGGTCAGCAGGATGGTGGCGGGAACCCCGCTTTCCAGGAAGAAGTGGTCCGCCTCCCCCTTGGCGTCGAAGTGCGGTACCTTGTACTTGCCCTTCAAGGTCGGCATGCGGTTGTCGCTGAGCGGCACCTTCTTGCGGGTGTCGTCCAGGGAGGACCAGATCACGTGCTTGAGGCCCGCCGCCTTTGCGGCCGCGGCCATGGCTTTCGCCTGGTCCAGCTCCTTTTCGGGAGAGAAATGGGCCCAGAAAAAGGTGACGCAGTAGGCGCCGTGGGCTCCCTGGAAGGCCGCGCGCAAGCTGGCGGCGTCGTCCACGTCGGCCTGGACGACTTCGGCGCCGGCCGCGGCGAGAGCCTTGGCCTTGTCGGAGCCCGGATCGCGCGTGATCGCGCGGGCTGCGAATTCCCCGCTCTTGTCGCTCAAAATGGCCCGCACGAGCCCGCCACCCTGCGCGCCCGTCGCCCCTAGAACTGCGATAATTTTCTTGTCTGCCATAATTCCCTCCTGAACGTAGATTTGGTCAAACGTCCGAAACGGCGTCGGCCTTAAACCTATGATGCCATTATGGACGGGGAAGGCGCAAGCCTGCGGTCGGCGCGTGGGCGGATTCTACCGGAAATGGGGTCGGCCTGTTGGATGCGCGGCCAGCACGCCTTGCGCGATAGGGTTTGAAGTGTTAAAATTAAATTGTGGGGACCAAATTGGCCTCTAATTTTTTGGGAACAAACCTGACAAATTTAGTAAGGAATACGCCCTTGGTTCGATTGAGCCGTTTTAAGGGCCTTCCGGAAGGCATCGCTCTGTGCGCTAAATTGGAGAAATTCAACCCGGGGGGTTCGGTCAAGGACCGGCCCGTCGTTTGGATGATCGAGGAAGCCATACGGAGCGGGCATCTGACGCCCGGAAAAACAATCTTGGACGCGACCTCCGGCAATACCGGGATCGCCTATGCCTGGGTCGGCGCCCTGCTCGGATTTCCGGTCCTCCTGGCGGTGCCCAAAAGCGCCAGCTTAGAGCGCAAGAAACTGCTGGAGATTTACGGCGCGCGCGTCATCGCCACCGATCCCCTGGAGGGCTCCGACGGCGCCATCCGCAAAGCCCGCGAGATTTACGAAGCCGCTCCGGACAAGTATTTTTACGCCGACCAGTACGGCAATCCGGCCAACTGGAGGGCGCACTATGAAAGCACGGGGCCGGAAATTTGGGAGCAGACCCGGGGCGAGGTGACCCATTTCGTCGCCGGACTGGGGACCAGCGGATCTTTCACCGGCGTGGGACGTTTTTTGAAGAAAAAGAATCCGGATATCCGCCTGGTTTCGGTGCAGCCGGATTCGCCGCTTCATGGCTTGGAGGGTTTAAAGCACATGGAAAGCTCCATCGTGCCGGGCATCTACGACCCGGCGCTGGCCGATGAAAACGTTTTTGTGTCGACCGAGCAGGCCCAAAGCATGGTGCTGCGCCTGGCCCGCGAAGAAGGCGTTCTGGCGGGTCCTTCCTCCGGGGCGGCTTGGGCGGCGGCGCTCCAGTTGGCGAGCCGTCTTCGGGAAAACGGCCGGAAGGCTCTCGTCGTGGCCCTTTTTCCCGACGGCGGCGAGCGCTATTTGAGCGAGCGGTTTTTGGAAAATCTTTCCGGAGCAAAGACGTGAGCCTGGCGATTTCCCGCGAAATTTTCGAGCAGATGGAACGGCACGCCCGCGGCGGTTTTCCGTTGGAGTGCTGCGGGCTGATGATAGGCCGCCTGGGCGGCGCCGCCGTGGAGGAGGTCCGGCCTCTTAAAAACGCCTGGCAGGGCGGCGATTTGGAGCGGCGCTACGCCATCGACCCGCGGGATTGGATCCGCATTGAAAAAGAATTTTCCGGCATGGAAAGGGGCATTATCGGCGTTTACCATTCCCATCCCCGAGCGAGCGCCCAGCCTTCCGCCTTCGATGCCGAGAGGGCTTGGCCTAATTACTTTTATCTGATTTTAAGCGTGCCCGAAAACGGCCCCATCACCGCCCGCTGCTGGAAATTGGACGAAAAAGATGCCATGATGAGAGAAACGGAGTTGGCAATCGGGGAAGGCGCGCGCATGGCGGCAGGAGAATAATTATGTCTGTCAAAATCCATATACCGACGGCCCTAAGGGCTTACGCCGACAAGCAGGAAGTGGTGGAAGTTGAGGGACAAACGGTGGGGGAAGCCCTCAATAACCTCGGCGCCCGCTACGGCCAGATTAAAAAGCACCTTTTTAACGAAGAAGGGGAGCTCAGAAATTTTGTCAATGTTTATTTGAACGATGAGGACGTCCGCTCTCTGAAAGGGGGAAAAACCGCCGTGGACAAGGGCGACAGCTTGATGATCGTTCCGGCCATCGCCGGCGGAGCCCCTCCGGCCTCCCCGTTGCGCGCCGACGCCCCGGCGGCCTCGCTCACGGCGGAGGAAATTCAACGCTATGGCCGCCACCTCATCATGCCCGAAGTGGGCATGCAGGGCCATAAAAAGATAAAAGCCGCCAAGGTGCTGTTGGTCGGCGCCGGCGGGCTCGGCTCTCCTCTGGGCTTGTACTTGGCGGCGGCCGGCGTGGGCCGCATCGGGCTTGTGGATTTTGACGTGGTCGAGTTCAGCAATCTGCAGCGGCAACTGCTTCACTCCACGGGCGACGTGGGGCGCAAGAAGCTGGACTCGGCCAAAGAGCGCCTGTTGGAGGTCAACCCCAACGTCCGGATTGAAACGCATGAGGTCCGGCTGGATTCCGGAAATGCCCTCGACATTCTCAAAGACTACGACATCGTCGCCGATGGAACGGACAACTTTCCGACGCGCTACCTCGTCAACGACGCCTGCGTGCTGCTGGAAAAACCCAACGTCTACGCCAGCATATTCCGCTTCGAAGGGCAGGTGTCCGTCTTTTGGGCGCAGCGCGGCCCCTGTTATCGATGCCTCTACCCCGAGCCGCCGCCGCCGGGGCTGGTGCCTTCCTGCGCGGAAGGCGGGGTTTTGGGAGTTTTGCCGGGAGTCGTGGGAGCCCTGCAAGCCACCGAAGTCATCAAGCTCATCGTGGGCCAAGGCGAGCCGCTGATCGGCAAGCTGCTGCTCTTTGACGCCCTGAAGATGGAATTTAAGAAGCTCAATTTAAGAAAAAATCCAGGCTGTCCCGTCTGCGGCAAGAACCCGACGGTTAAAGCGCTCATCGATTACGAGGCCTTCTGCGGCCTGGGAAAGGAGTCTTCCGTGCAACAGGAATCCGCCGTGCCCGAGTTGACCGTGCAAGAGCTCAAAAAGAAGCTGGATAAAAAAGAGGAATTCTTCTTATTGGACGTCCGCGAGCCGCATGAATACGAAATCTGCAAACTGCCGGGCTCCAAACTCATCCCTCTGGGACAGCTTCCGCAGCGGGTGAGCGAGCTGGATTCAGCGGACGAGATCGTCGTTCATTGCAAGATGGGCGGACGCTCGGCCAGAGCCGTGCAGTTCCTGCTTCAATCCGGCTTCAAGAAAGTGAAGAACCTGGCCGGGGGAATCGACGCCTGGGCCGAGGAGATAGATACTTCGGTCCCGAGGTATTGAGCGGGGCGCGCTCCGGCTTTTGCCTTGAGAAGCGGCTAAAATCCTTTATTCGGGGGGCCTGCCGCCGGGTTTGCAGAAGGTTCTTTATTGACTTGATGCGCCGGGTCCTGTTCCGGGGCGCCTTCCGAAAAACGGGGTCGCCTCCGAAAGCGCCCCTCCCTCCCTCAGACTCGCTGCATGTCGGAGCGGTCTTCCGGGAGGGTTTTCTCCAGGCATCCCCGGGCCACCCAGCGCCCTCTCTGAATTTTTCTCTTTATAGCTTATAGACAAACCCAACGGCAGACCCCCTGGAGAATCGTGGAACAAAAAAGTTTGTCGGTAATGGATGTCGTGGCCGCTTCCAGCGGTTGTTTTGGATTTGGTGATGCCGGAGCTGCCTGAGGTTGAGACGTTGGTGCGGCAGCTTCGGCCGCTTCTGTTGGGCAAGGTTTTGCGCCGCGCGCAGGCGCGCGACATCTCCGCCTTTTCTCACTCGCCTATCCGGCCGTCGCAAAAAAATCTGGAATTATTGCGCGGCTTGCGAGTGCTTTCGGTGGGCCGCCGCGGCAAGATGGCGGTGATCGGCCTGGGCGCCCCGCCGGGTGGAGCGCCGCTGTCGGTGGCGGTGCACCTGCGCATGACCGGGCAGCTCCTTTGGGGACCGCCGCATCCGGCCTCCCGCGCGCTTTTTGAGTTTCAACATTGCGAAAAAGCGCTCAGCTACGTCGACGTCCGGCGGCTGGGCAAGATTTATTTGGGCGAAACGGCGCGCATGGGCGGGGTGCTTCCGCGAGGCGAGGAGCCTTTGGAGCTCGACCGCGAAGCCTTTTGCGGGCGCCTTCGAGAGCGCGGCGGGCGCATCAAACCCCTGCTCATGAACCAAAATTTTCTTGCCGGCGTGGGCAACATCTACGCCATCGAGGCGCTCTTTGACGCGGGCATACGGCCCACCCGCCACGCTTCGCGGCTTTCGATGCGGGAAGCGGGGCGCCTCCTCGATTCCCTGCAGCGGGCCTTGCGCTCCGGCATCCAAAACGGGGGCGCCACCCTGCGCAACTACGTGGACGCCTTCGGACGCCCGGGACGAGCCCAGCGGAGGCACCGGATTTACGGCAAGCGCGCCGGGACTCCCTGCCCCCGCTGCTCAAAACCCTTGCGCTTCATCTTCGTTTCCCAGCGCGGCACAGTATTCTGTCCGGGATGCCAAACGTAAACGCCATGCATCTGTTTCTTGCCTCCGGGGGGATTTCAACTGAAGCGCGGCTGGCGGCCTTCCGTCTGGCTTGGTCCCGCTTTCTTCCCGCCGGCGCCCGCGTGCTATTCGTTCCCTATGCCGTCCTTGACCACGACGCTTACACGGAGAGAATCAGCCGCCGCCTGCTGCCCGGCTGCGCGCTCGATGGGCTTCACCGCAAGCGTGATCCGCGCCGCGCCCTGCTCGAAGCCGAGGCGGTTTTCGTCGGCGGCGGCGCCCGCCTCTTTAGGCGCGGGCAAAAAGCCGTGGACTTCATGCCGGGCGCCCGCTTGACGCCGTTGTTTAGGTGATGCCGGTAAAATGTCGATTCTTAATTCCATCTTATCCAAGGCCTACCGTTTCTTGCACGGCGTGGAGCAAGCGCCGGAAATAAGCGTCGAGGAATTCAAGAGGCGCGCGGACCAAAAGGAAAATTTTATTCTTCTGGACGTGCGCGAGCCGCAGGAATATAAAATCTGCCGGCTGGAAAACTCCCGCCTCATTCCGCTGGGAGAATTGCCAACAAGGATGGGAGAGTTGGATGCTTCCCGCGACCTCGTCGTTTACTGCAAGCTGGGCGGCCGCTCCGCCCGCGCGGTGCAGGCGCTTCGCGCGGCGGGTTTCGACAGGGCCGTGAGCCTCAAGGGCGGAGTCTCGGCCTGGGCCGAGCGCATCGACCCGAATTTCCCCAAATACTGAAAACCTTTCAAAGTCGCCGCGGGGCCGCGTCAAAACCGGTTGTCGATGGGGACGGGGGGCACGTGCGCCCGGTCGGCGGCCAGGAGCTCGTCGAGCTCCTTTTGGTAGAAAAACTCTTTATCGCCGAAAGCGGGCTTCAAGTCGTCGAGCCAGACGGCTTGCGGGTCGAATTTGGCGAAGAAGGGCCGGCCGACCCAATCGGGATTTCTGGCCTGGATGAAATTGAGCGCGAACACAGTTTCCTGCCCCGCCTGCGTGACGCCCAGAACCTGGACCTTGCCCGGCGTGGCCGACATGCTTGGGCCGCGCACGGTGCGGGCGACGCCGCTCACCTTCGAGTAGGCCTTGCGGAAAATTTCCCAGGCGCGGGCCAGCGGCACCTCGAAATAGCGCTGAGCCCCCGTGTCGCGGGCGACGAACATGTAGTAGGGGATGCATCCGAGGCGGTATTGCCGGCGCCACATTCGGGCCCAGACGGAGGCCTTGTCGTTGATGTGCTTCATGACCGGCGACTGGGTGAGGATTTGGGCGCCGGTTTTCCGGATCGCGCGGATCGCCGCCCTCGCCTCCGGCGTCGAGAGCTCCACATAATGGTTGAAATGGGCCATGACGGCAAGCTGCTTTCCGGAGGCGGCCGTCTTTTCAAAAAGCGCCAGGAGGCCTTTGGCGTCCGAGTCCGTCACAAAGCGCTGCGGCCAGTAAGTCAGAGCCTTGGTTCCGATGCGGATCGTTCGCAGGCGGGGCAGCTCTTTATCCAGCAGCACGTTGAAATAGGCGGCCAAAATTTCGGTTTTTATCACCATCGGGTCGCCGCCCGTAAAGAGAACGTCCGTTATCTCGGGATGCTCGAGAAGGTAAGATTTTAAAAGCTGCGCCTCCTGCGTAGCGAATTTGAGCCCTTCGATGCCCACGAACTGAGCCCAGCGAAAGCAGAAAGTGCAGTAGGCATGGCAGGTCTGCCCCTGGCTGGGGAAAAAAAGGATGGTCTCATGATATTTGTGCTGCATGCCCCGGATTTTTTGGCCCCGGTGAACGGGGAGGTTGTGCCGCATTTGCCCGTCCGGATGCGGGTTGAGGCTCAGACGGATCTCGTCGGCGGTTTGGCGCAGGAGCCGGGGGTCCGCGCCGGAGTCGATGAGCTTTTCCATGCGCAGGTAGTGTTCCGGCGTGAGCATTCCCCGGCGGGGAAAGGTGAGCGTGAAAATCGGGTCGTCGGGAACATTCGACCAATCGATGAGCCGGTTGATGACGTAGGTGTTGGTTTTAAAGGGCAGCACGCTGCCCACGACGCGGATATCCTTGATGAGCTCTTCGGGCAGCCTTTGGATTTGGCTGAATTTTTCGAAGTTGGCGAGGGTGACGGCCTGGTACTGCGTCTCCTGGAAAACGTTCGACAACGTCAAAATGCTCATTGCGGTCCCACCTTGCAGCCTCCCGGCGCGTTCCGTTCCGAAAATCGCAGTTGCAATCCCTGTCCCCTCTGAAAGTGCCGCGCGAAATAGCGCGACTGCGATTGCACCTGCGGTGCCGGACAACCCAGTCGCTGTATTACAGCGACTGCCCTGCGGGCGAATTCCCAACGCAGGAATTCGGGTTAGCCGCCAGACCCCAGGCCGTAGATGTTATAATAAAAACATGGTTTTTGGAATGCTGGTTTTGGCGGTGAATCTTTGGGCCGCGCCTCTGCACGCGGGGGAGACTTGGCACCGCAGTTTTGAAAAAGCCCAAGAGGCTTCCCGCCGAAGCGCCAAGCCCATTTTCGCCGATTTTAAGGCGGCTTGGTGCTACTCCTGCTACTATATGGACCAGCATATTTTGAGTCGGGAGGATTTTCAAAAAGAGGCCCAGGGACTGGTCCTTTTGGAGCTGGACGTGGACCGGGAGGAAGGGCGCTTGCTTAAGGAAAAATACCGGGTTCAGTTTCTTCCCAGCTACGTTCTTTTGGACTCGGAAGGAAAAGAGCTTGGCCGGATCATCGGCGAGCAAACGCGTGAACAATTTTTGCAGAAGCTTCGTTTTCTGACGGCGCCGGCGCGGGAAAGCGTTCCCAAAGAAAAACTGCGCGCGTTGTTGGAGGCCGGGGACCTCGACGCGGCCGGCCGGCTCCGCCGTTCTTTGCCGCCTCAAACGGAGGATTCTCCGGACGCGGATTTCAATATTTTATCTGCGCGGCTGGACCTTTCTCTGGCCGCGCGGAAAAAGAACGCCGAAGCGGCTGGCGCCGCGCTTGAAGCTTTGCTCAATTTGGAAAAGGATTGCCCCCTGGCCTATGACGTTTACAAGGCCCAGGATCTGGTCTTAAGTCTCGATGCGGCCCGGCGCGGGCCGGTGCTGGAGTCGGCCCGGGCGCGACTGGAGGATCTCGTTGAAAAACGGGTCTTTGGAAAGCATGATGATCGCTGCGCGGATTTAAGGTCCCCCGTGGATGCGCTTTCCGACGTCTATGCCGGTCTGGGCCTGAAGGCCGAGCGGGAAGCGCTGATTGAACGCATGCTCGTGATGCTGAAGAAAACCTCCGCTGGAATCGGCAGCGACCGGAATCACGACGATAATCTGAGGTATTTTTTGGAGGCGGCCGGAAAGGAAGAGTCCTTGGACCGCCTTTATCCGGAGCTTGCCCGGGCCTATCCGGCGGATTACGTCTACAACTACCGCTACGCCAAGAATCTCTATGACCGGAAGCAGGCCGGCCGGGCTCTGGAATGGATCGAGAAGGCGGAGCGCCTCTGCTACGGCGTCAACCGCCTTTGGGTCACTCTTCTTAAGGCCAAAATCCTGGACGCGCTCCAGCGTCGGCCGGAGGCGCTGCGCCTCCTAAAGCGCGATATCAAGGCCCACTCAAGCCGCTTTCCTGAAGAATCGGCCCAACTGCAATCTCTTTTGGATCAATGGGAGACGTCCCCGCGCTAGCCCCGGCCGGCGGGTTGGATGTTTCGGGCGGCGCATCGAGGCGCTTCAGGAGCATGGACAGAAGCGTCTTCGTGAAGCGAACCCTGTCGAACTCGACGCATTGCGGCATCACGGTATCGTCGTGGTTCAAATGCGGGACTCTGACGAAGTCGGCGCCCGGCAATACCTGGCTGGCCAAGGGCACCATGCCGTCATTTTTGACGCCGATCCACTGAAATAAAAGGCCTCTCAAGAGCGAGAAGAAGGTGTCCGCCTGCCAACCGCTTTCCTCATCTTTCCAACTGGAAAATGAAAGGACGGGTATCGCGCCGACTAAACCGTCGATTTGTTCTTTATGGATGCTGTAATACGCTTTTCTTTCCAGCGTCTGCATGCTTTCAAGCGATTCTATGGATTTGCCGTGCTCCTTAAGCGCTTTTTCCACCAGGGGACGAATTCCTTCCTTCAGCGCCCAGTCGGCCAGCAGGGAGCCGAAGAACGGGGCCTGGATGGATATCCAGCCTTTGACTTTTTGGCGCGCCGCCGGCCGGGTGAGGAGAGCCTCCAAAGAATCGATGCCTCCCTTGCTGTGGGAAATGAGGATCACGTCTTGCTCCGACGCCTCGATGGCTTCTTCCAGAATTTCAGCGTTGCGGCTCAAGGATTCATCCGCTTTCATATTGATTCGCTGGAAGGGGACGGCGAGGCGCTCGAGCCAGCACATTTGATCATCGAAGTGCTTGTCGGCTTGGCAGGGATTTCCGGGCGCGCCGGAGTTGATGACGAGATCGGAGAGAAAACCCGGAACCAGGATCAGTTTGTAGCGCCTCAACCTCTCGATCTGCGAGTCACCGAACTCGGCGTCGATTTGGCGCCAGGTTTTCAGGTATTCGCCGGTGGCATCCCGCTGGTCGAGGGCCCATGCCTCGGGCGAGCGCGCATTGAAAGTAATGAGACAAGCAATTAGAAGATGATGGAGTTTCATGGATGAAAATCCAGCCGCGCACAGCGTCCGAAGCCGGGGACGGAGCATTGTCGCGCACAGGCGCGCCGCGCCTTGTTGCGGCGACGCTTAATAGATTTTGCCACATGCGCCCGCTGTCCCCTAGAGGCTTTCGGTCCATTGGAAAAAGGTCTTTGGACCTAAGGCTTTTTGGGACCTTCGGGACGCATATTTACTACCATTAGTTTGATGGAAAAAAATCAGGGGCTTTCCCCCGGGCTCAAATCGATTTTCAAGTTCGCCGGCGCGGCGCTGGGCGAGGTCATCGCCGAGGAGGAGGGGCGGCGCCTTTTTTTGTCGGTTGAATCCGTCCGCCGTCAAATGGTGCGTTTCCGCGTTTCCGGCGACGAGGGAAAAAGAAGAACGCTGGAAAGGACGTTCCGGCTGTTGGGGCGTCTTTCCCCCAAGGAGCGGGCCGCTTTCGCGCGCGCCTACACGGTCTATTTGGAGTTGGCCAACGCTTGTGAAAACGCCTACCGCACGCACCGCCTCCGGCTCAGGCATGCGCATGCCAAGCCGGTTGGGGGCGCCGACATCGTCTACGTGCTGACGGCCCATCCCACCGAGTCCCGGTCTCCCGGGAACATACGCTTGATGCGCCGCGTGCAGGACCTTTTGATCGGCGCTCTGGAAGCGGGAAGCCCTCCCGCGAAACAGCCTCTCAAGCATTTGCTCCACTTGGTCTGGCGGGCAGGGACTTTTCCCAGCCACAGGCCGACGGTGGAGGATGAAGCCAGGCATGTTTTTTCCATTCTCAGCGACCTCATTTTGGAGGAAATACTCCGGCTGCGGCGGGAGGGCCGCGTCGTGCGTCTGAGGACCTGGGTGGGGGGGGATAAAGACGGACATCCCGGCGTCGGGCCGGCGCAGACCCGGGCCTCGCTGAATCTTTCGCGCCGAAGGCTATTGGACTTTATGAACATGCGCCTGCTGAGACCTATGGGGGAGGATATAACCCTGTTGCGCTCCGCCGCTCTCAGCGCGGCGTGGGCGCGCGTCGGCGGGATTTTAAAAGGCCTGTCCGCGGTCCGGCCCGGAGATGGAGGCCGCATCGCTTCCTTCCGGCGCGCCATGGGGCGATTCAACCGCCTGTATCGGCGCCGGCTGGGCTATCCCCACCCGCTGGGGGAGCAGATTATCGGATTTCTGGAGCTTTTCCCGGGAATGGTGGTCACGTTGGAGCTGCGGGAGGAGCGGGGCCGCTTCCGGGAGGGCGAGGCCATTGCGGGGATGATCCGCTATTTGGGGAGCGTGGCTCGGGGGGGCGACATCCGATGGTATGTGAGGGGATGCGTGGTGAGCATGACGCAGAGCGCCGAGGACCTTTGGCAGGCCATGGATTTGATGCGGCGCGTTTTGGGCGCCCCCTCCATCCCCGTCATCCCGCTTTTTGAGACGCCGGAGGTTTTATCAAGCGCCGCCGGGATTTTGGAGCTCGCTTTTAAAAATCCCGCTTTCCGGCGCGCGGTCTACAAGCACCGCGGGGCCCGGATGGAGGTCATGCTGGGCTATTCGGACACGGCCAAGCGCATGGGAGTTTTTCCGGGCCGCTTGGCGATCGATGACGCGATGCAAAGCATCGCCCGTTGGGGGCGCCGTCGCGGCGTGACGATTATTTTTTTTCACGGAGCCGGCGGCAGCGTCGGCCGGGGCGGCGGAACCGTCGAAGAGCAGGCGGCGACCTGGCCCGCCGACGCGGTCCGGCTGATTAAAATCACCCTGCAGGGGGAGATGGTGGAGCGCACCTTGGCCACCCCGGAAATCCTGCGAAGCCAAATTCTAAAGATGGCGGCGATTCAGGCCTCGCCGCCCGCCTACCGGGGGGCCGGCGCATGGAATCGCCGGCTCAATCATTTGGCCCACGAAGCCTACAAGAGTCTGGTCGAGTCAGGAGAGCTTCGGGAGGCGATCCGAACGGCCACGCCCTATTCACGCTTGGGCGCTCTCCAGATCGGGTCCCGGCCATCGCATAGGTCTGCCCGCGCCGGTCTTGAGTCTTTGGAAAGCCTGCGCGCCATCCCCTGGATGCTGTGCTGGACTCAAACCCGGTATTTGCTGCCGGTTTGGTTCGGTTTGGGAAGCGCGTGGCGCAGGCTGCGGCGGGAGCCGCGGGCGGAAATGCATCTGGCCCGGGCCCTTAAGAGCGATCCGGCGTTGCGCAGTTTCTTCCGCCAGCTTGGATTTACATTGACCAAGGTGGAGCCCCAACTCTGGCGGCGATACTTCCAGAGCCTGGCGCCCGGTTTTTCCCCGGATTGGCTGCGGGCTTTGGAGCGCGAACGCCGGGACGCCCTGGACCTGGCCCGCCGGGCCTCGCCCGACGGGGAGCTTCTTTCGGACAGGCCGTGGCTTAAAGAAAGCATCTTCTACCGCGCGCCGATGATTCATCCTCTAAATCTCCTTCAGATTCAGGTTCTAGCCCGGACGGATCTCAGTCGCCAAAACGAGCTGCTTTTTCGCGAGACGGTTACCGGAATCGCGGCGGGAATGCTCACCACGGGCTGATCTGACGCCGTTTGGATCCAAAACGAAAGCCCCGCATCGTTTTTTCGATGCGGGGCTTTTTTTTGAGCAGGGTCGGAACTTAGCCCGAAAACCGCAGTTGCAGTCTCTCTCCCGCCTGAACGCACTGTACAAAACTATGCAACTGCGGTTGCGCCTGCGGCGCCGGACAACCCCGTCGCTGTTTTACAGCGACGGCCCTGCGGGCGAATTCCCAACTGGGGAATTCGGGTTAGTTGTTCGGTTGAGGGGTGAGCCTCAGGTAGGGTTTCAGTTCCTTGAAGCCTTTGGGAAACTTATTCTGGAGGGTTTTCAAGTCCGTGATGGACGGAAGAATGACGCAGTCCTGGCCCTGGATCCAGTTGGCCGGCGTCGCCACGCTGAATTTGTCGGTCAACTGCAGCGAGTCGATGACGCGCAGGATTTCGACGAAGTTGCGGCCCGTGGACGCCGGGTAGGTCATCATCAGGCGGATTTTCTTGCTGGGGTCGATGATCAAGACGGTGCGCACGGTCAT
>MGUX01000142.1:20783-23081 GCA_001800185.1 Elusimicrobia bacterium RIFCSPLOWO2_12_FULL_59_9 | reverse complement strand
GCCTACCCCCTTCTGGATGGCGATGGAGCCAGTCTGCCATCCGTCTTTCCGCGGTGCGCGCCGGCCTCTTTCGCTACTGAATCGGCACAAACCGCACCTGGAGATCCCGCTTTAGGGCGTGGGCAATCTTCTCCAGCGTTTCAATGGTCACATTCTGCGCCCCGCGCTCGATGCGCGAGACTGTCTGTTGCTTGGTCTTCATAGCATCCGAATAGCGCGCTAAGGGCCGTCAATGCCGCGCGCCGCTTGCTGTGCGCAACGCGGTTGGCCGATGGCGGCCGCCCCCTTCGTGGACGACCGGGAAAAATCCGATCCGGATGCCATAAACCGCCAGGATGGCGTCCAGGGTGCCGACTTCAGGGTTGCCTGTGGATGAGAGCGTTTTGTAGAGGGTCGTCCGGCTCAACTTCGTTTTCTTCGCCAGCTCTCCGACGCCGCCTTGAGCCTCCACGACATTGCGAAGGGATTTGAGAAGGGACTTAATATCTCCATCCTCAGCGACGGCGTTAAGATAGGCCGCGGCTTCCGCCGGGGCAGTGAGATGCTTCATTAAATAGTCGTGATGAGAAACGGTTCGATTCATTTTATCCTCCCGCACTCAGCCCATAGTTCCTGGGCTTTGCGGATGTCGATCCTTTGCGTCCCCTTGTCGCCGCCGCAAAGAAGCAGGACGACTCTCGGCCCATCTTCGCCGTAATAGACGCGATAGCCTGGGCCGTAATGAATACGAATCTCCCAAACGCCGCCGCCGACCAAACGATGGTCCCCGAAATTTCCTTCCTCAATGCGATCGATGCGCTTGAGGATTGCCGCTCGTCCTGAAATGTCCTTAAGGCCTGGCAAACAATAACTGAATCAATTTGGAGGGCCAAGTTTGAGGTGAGTTCGAGGCGCGAGGAGGGAGCATAGCAGTGGCTATGTGACCGATCGAGCAACGAAGAAATCGCCCAAAATAGGCCCTCCCCGCAGGGGCCGGAGGCTTTCGCCCCATGGCGGCGTTGCTCATCGCTTACACCTTGCGGCAAGGTTTTACTCCTTTCCGCATGGTGCCAGCCGCCCTATGGCGGCAGGCATGCCACAAGCATGCGCGCTCTTCGCGCCTTGCCCTGGGTCAAAATCCCCTCGGCCACATTGACTCAGTTATTGCTTGACAGGCCCTTAAGGCCGTCCAGCCATTCTCCAAATACGTCTTTGCCGCCGGCGACGCAGTGAAGAACCTCTCGTTTGTGCGGCTGCATGAATGGCCTATTTTAAATGTATCTTATAAAAGACACATTGTCAAGGGGCGAGCCCTCGCCCGCACCTCAGTGCGTCACGAGCGCCGCATACTTCCTCGCGATGGCGGACCGGTGGAGCAGCTTCTCGCGCGCTTGGTAAAGGTCATAGCGGGTCTGGAAATTCATCCAGAAACCGGCCGACGTCTTGAAGCGCCCCGCGAGCAGCACGGCGGTCTCGGCCGTCAAGGCCCGCTTCCCATTGATGATCCCGTTGATGCGCTGGAAGGAAACCCCCACCTCCTCCGCCAAATGCTCCTGGGTCAGCCCAAGCGGCTTGAGGAAGTCCTCTCGGAGAACCTCCCCCGGGGGCGTCGGCGGTCTGTTCCTGGGAATTCTCATAGCGCCTCCTCAATGGTAATCCTCGATCCTGACTTCGAAGGCGTTTTCACCTTCCCATCGAAATACGATTCTGAACTGGTCGTTGATCCGAATGCTGTGATGCTCGGAGCGAGAGCCCTGGAGCTTTTCAAGCCGATTGCCCGGAACCGCCGCTAGGTCTTGCAGGCTCTCCGCTGAGTCCACGTGCTCCAGCTTCCGTTGGGCCGCTTTCCATATCGTTCGTGGGAGCTTCCGGGCCTCCTTCGTGTTGTCGCCGTTGAATATGTCCTCCGTGCCGCCTCCTCCGAAGCTGCGAATCACACTATCAGTATAATGGATACAATTATATCCGTCAAGGGTCATCGAAGGCAGTACCAAGAGGCAGTGCCAGATGCAGTACCTGGTTTGATAAAGTTGACAAACTTTTTGATTTCCGCGCCTGGCTTTTTAATCCCATAGGCGCATTTTTCCGAGCGCCTTGACTGTTCTCCGAGCATTACGCATGCGCCGCATCGACCCAATCCGCCAGGGTGGGGCGAACTTTTTCCAACATGGGGCGCAGATGAGAATAGTGGACGACCTTCTCATGATGCAGCCGCCCCAAAACGATGCCCGGATGTCTCCCGATCTCTTGGGCGAATTTGACGATGCTCTGCCTGGAGAAATGCGGCCTCGCCGCATTCACAAAGGCTTTGTAGCCCTT
>MGUX01000142.1:7721-20688 GCA_001800185.1 Elusimicrobia bacterium RIFCSPLOWO2_12_FULL_59_9 | reverse complement strand
TGTCAAGGAAGATGCCGCGGTGTCCCCCGTCCACATGCGCGATCTCATGCATCAATGTGAACCAGAAATTATCAATCCGGTCGTACCGCAACGACAGCGCGATTACCGGATTACCGCCGGGACTGAAGGCCGCGCCATCCAGAAATGATTGCGGCAGCGAGGGCACGATCACAAAGTGGACGCCGTGTTCCATAAGGAACTTGGGCACCCTGGCGGCGCTTTTCGCGTCCTTGGCGCAGTCAAGCAGTCGCGGGATAGCGGCGCGGAATTTCTTCCGATCAAATCGCGCGACTTTCTGTGACGCCGCCAGGTGTTTGGCGCGCTTGAGCATCGATATTTGAGCGGCATCGACAGGACCTCTTTCCACGGAATGCCGACGGCTGACAGCCGCCTCAAATTTCGGCTCCTCTTGCGGGGAGGAAATCTCCAAGAAATCGCAAACTCGCTTCTCCAGCTCGTTGACGGAATCCGGCGTCTTGATCCAGCCGCGCTTAATGAGTTCTTTGACCGGGGCGAGGCTGTAAACCTTGCTGCGGCGAGGGATGTCGCCGCTGCCTTGCTCCCTTTGGGCAAGATGCAGACGATAATTCGTTTCGAGGTTCATCCAAAATTCCGGCGACGTCCCGAACACCTGGGCCATCTCATGCGCCGTGTTGGGGGTGATCTGCTTGGAGCCGCCGATGATCTCATTGACGGCCTGAATAGGCCTCCCCATGATCTCAGCCAAGTCCTTCTGAGACCAGCCGCGCGCCTCCAGTTCCCGGGCTATGATCTGCCCCGGCTTTACGACTCTTGCCGCCCCCATTGCCATTCTCCCCCCGTTGGTCTTCACTCGTTGTAATGTTTTTCAATGTCCAGGATGAGTATCAGCTTTCCCTGGGCGTCCTGCTCAATCTTGACTATCAATCGCCACTGCTTATTTAGCCGCAACGACCGCTCTCCAGCCTTGCCTCGCTCTCCTTTCAACTTCTCAAAATGGAAACCCTTCAGCGCGTAAAGGTCCCGTTCGTCGGCAGCCGCCTTTATGAAGGACATCGCCTCAAAGAACCCATCCGCTACTTCTGGTGAATAGCGCCGGGCTTCGGCTTCTGTTTCGTATAACTGTTGAAGTTTCGTGGAGCGAAATCTGAAACGCACGTGAGAAACCGTCCTGGGGACGCCATATATTTAACCTTTTCACCCTATGGGTGAATCAATGATAGTATACACCCCATCCCCGCTTCCGTCAAGAGGGGCCCGCAGCCCCCCTGACCCTCTGATACGATAGCGTTTTATCTCCGCCAGGGCCTGCGGCCGATGGGGCGCAATTTATGAAGGGAGAAATTGGAGAGGGGGTGGCCGGGAATTTGTCCGTAGCCCCCGTACCGGAGAGGGGGCCCCGACGTTTCGTCGGGGGAGGACCAGGGGAGGGTCCTCGACGGGGCCCGGGGGCCTAGGGCAAATCCCGGACAGGCCCCCGGTCAAATCAATTCCTTGGATTTTGGAGTGCGCCCGGAAATAGCGCGAAGTCCTGACTTATGACGACCCTTGGCGGAGGATTTGGGAACCGGGATCAACGCATGTTGGAATACGTCGTTTCGAGGCGGGTGGCGGCGTTGAGCTCCTGCTCGATGCGGTCGGTCAAATTTTTAATTTTTTCTGCGGAGGCTTGGTCCGATTTTAGCGACTCCAGTTCCCGCTCCAGTTGCTTGGTTCTCTGGGCCTGCTTGCGGACCACTTTCCCGGCTGGCTCGGAGACGTAATTTTCCACCACCGCGTATTCCCTCTCCAGCCCGGCCTGGGCGTCTTTCAAGTCGCGCATGCTTTGCTCGGCCTTTTTCATGGACTCATCTCCGCGCGCTTTGACGGCGTTGATAATCGCCTCCAGTTGGCCGACGACTTTGGGATCTCCCCAATTGGTCGTATGACCGTAGGGCATGAGAATGGAATCCGCGTAGTACAAGCCCTCCGGCTTGATATACCACCGGTTGTAAAACTTCTGCTCTTCGCTGTCGTAGACCGCCAGACCGTCGAGATCGGCGGAGTCAATCCAGCGCGCCTCCTCCCCTTTTTTCTCCAACACAACGTTTAAAGGAAAGTTGTCCGGTTTATCGTTGTCCGCGATTTTATCGTAAACCACGCTGACGCGCGCGTCCAGCTTGGGAAAATCAAAAACCTCGTTTCTGGTCGTCCCGCCTCCCACCGACGCCGAAAAATGGATGGCGCCCGCCGTTCCCAAACCCGCCCACAGAATTCCAGCGGCCATAGTCAAAACGCTCGTCTTTTTCATGTCTATCCTCCCGACAACACCCGGCGCATCCACCCGCAGGGGGCGATTGTCCCGGGTCACCGCATATTGGAAAACTCTTCCTCCATGCGGGTGGCCGCGTTGAGCTCTTGCTCGATGCGGTTGACTAAATTTTTGATTTCTTCGGCGGAGGCCTCTTGGGACTTCAGCGCGCCAAGCTCTTTCCGGAGCTCCGCGGCGCGCTCGGATTGACTCCGAACGGCTTTGCCGGCGTGCCAGGCGCCGTGCGGCTCCACGATGCCGTACTCCCTCTCCAATGCCCCCTGGGCATCCTCAAGATTGCGCATCAAATCATGAGCTCTCTTAAACTTATCCCCTGCGCCGGCCTTGAGCGCCCCGGCAATGCCCTCTATCTGCCGAACGACGTCCGGGTCGCTGTAAGGGAGCGGACTCGGGTATATGGACATGATGGCGTCATAATAAATCAGGCCCTCTTTCCTAAAAAACCAGCGGTTGTAAACTTCCTGCTTTTCGTCGTTATAAACCGCCAGGGTGTCCAAATCTTCCCCGGTGATCGTCACCGGCGCTTTTCCGGCTTTATCAAGAATCACCGAGCCGGGATGGTATTTGCCGGCCGGAGTGACCACGGTCAGGACGGCGTTTTTATCCGCAAATTTATAGATTTCGAGGCTGGGTTTGCCTACCCCCCCGCTGCACTCCACCTTCACGGCCCAAGCGCGGCCTAAACCCGCCCCGAAAAGACAAAGCCCGGCGATCAAGGGAATAAAGCGATTAATTTTCTTCATAATATCCTCCCATCACGAGACCTCGATAATAGATTAGCAACCGCGGCGGCTCCGCCCCAGGGCCTTTAGACCCAGAGTTGCCTCGTCATTGGTCCCATGGGTGCATGGGACTTTCGGCCCGGAGCAACAGCGCCGGAGCGTTTTTCCTTTATTTCCCCTTATACTTTTATATAATATGTAAGTTAGCCGGCCGGGACTTTCGGAGGTATCATGAATCCCCTTTTAAAACTGGACCAACTCGGACAGAGCGTGTGGCTCGACAGCCTGTCGCGTTCCTTCATCCGCGGCGGCGAGCTTAAGAAACTCATCGAAGAAGACGGCCTCAAAGGCGTGACCACCAACCCCAGCATTTTTGAAAAGGCGGTCGGCACGGGCTCCGATTACGACGTCCTTATAGAAAAATCCGCCGCCGAGGGGAAAAACGAGGCCGATATTTTTGAAGCCATCGCGACCGGCGACGTGCGCATGGCCGCGGAGGTCCTGGAAAGCGTCTACAAATCCACCCGCGGCCGGGACGGCTACGTCAGCATCGAGGTCTCGCCCTATCTGGCTTATGACGCCGATAAAACGGCGCAGGAAGCCCGCCGGCTGTGGGAGACCGTCGCGCGGCCCAATGTGCTGGTGAAAGTGCCCGGCACGGAACCGGGACTGCCCGCCGTCCAAAAGCTTCTCTCGGAAGGAATCAACGTCAACGTCACTTTGCTGTTTTCTCTGGCGCGCTACGAGCAGGTGGTCGAGGCCTATGTGAGCGCCCTGGAGCAGCGCGCCGCCAAGGACAAACCCCTCAACGCCGTGGCCTCCGTGGCGAGCTTCTTCGTCAGCCGCGTGGACACCGACGTGGACGCGGCCCTGGCCGGAAAACATAAGGACCTGCTTGGAAAAACAGCGGTGGCCAACGCGCGCTTGGCGTATCAGATTTACAAGAAATATTTCGGCTCCCAACGCTTTAAAAAACTCCAGGCGCGGGGCGCCCAGACGCAGAGGCTTTTGTGGGCCAGCACCAGCGCCAAGAACCCCGCCTACAGCGACGTCCTGTACGTGGAGGAATTGGTCGGCCCCGACACCGTCAACACCATGCCGGAAGCCACCCTCCAGGCGTTCCGGGATCATGGAAAAGCGCGTTTGAGCCTGGAGGAAAAACCGGAAAACTCCTCCGCCCACCTGCAGAGCCTGGCGGCGGCGGGCGTGGACCTCGACGCCGTCACCCTGCGGCTGGAAAAGGACGGGGTCCGGCTCTTTTCGGAGGCGATGGACCGCTTGCTTAAAGTGATCGCCGAAAAGAAAAAAGTCCTCGTGAGCTGACATGGCGCCCTACACCGTCGCCCAAGATGTCGGCGGGCGCTCCCACCAGGAGGACCGCTACGTCGCCGAGGAAATGGAGCGGGGATATTTTTTCGGCGTGTTCGACGGCCATGGCGGCGCCGAGGTTTCCGACATGGCCGCGACCATCGCTCCGCAATTTTTTTCCTCCGCCTTCAAGAAGCGCAACTATCGCGGCTGCTTGAGAGCCATGACCCGGCAGTTGCATGAAACCACCAAGATGCTGCCCAGCGGCGCCTCGATGTCGGTGGTCTATATCCCCAAAAAAGGGCGCTACGCCTATGCCGCCGTTTTGGGCGATTCCCCCATCCTGTGGCACCACAAAAAGAAGGTCTGCATTTCTCCGGACCACAATATCCGCTCCAATCCCGTTGAGGCCGCCGCGGCGGCGGCCCGTGGCGGACAAATCGTCAACGGCTATCTCATGGATCCCCAGGCGGGCGCCTCGGTCGGCCTCCAGATGGCCCGGGCGCTTGGAAACGCGGCCCTTGACCGGGTCCTGGCGCGGGAGCCTGAAATTTTTAAATTCCCCGTCAGCCCCAAGAAGCCGGTCATCATCGCTTCCGACGGCCTCCTGGACCCGGGCCACCGGGTGGAGCGGCAGGCGGAGCAAATCGAGATCCTCTATTCCCTGGCGCGCAGCGGCGGCGAGGCCGACGTTCTCCTTCAGGACGCACTGAGCCGGCAAACGCACGACAACGTGACCGTCATCGTCTACCGGCACGCCGCCGGCTGAAGGCCCTTTCCCTCGACCGCCCATGCCGACTTCACCTCAAACCCTCAAGCGCGTCCAGGGACTTAATTATTTCGCCCACGACAAGCTGCTGCAAAGAATTCTTGCGCGGGAATTCGACCCGGACCGCCGCCAGCGGGTTTTCAACAACCTTTTGGAATTCGGCAAGCTTTGCGGCGGCAAATTAAGCGGACTGATCGAAGAGGCTCATCAGCCGGGCAAACTCCCGGCCCTCGTCAAATACGACCCGCGGGGAAACCGCGTCGATTACATCGAATATTGCCTGGAGCAAAAACTGGCGCGAAAAATCGTATACGACTTCGGCATTCTCAACCTCGACGAGCAGACCGGCTACCCTTTTTCAGGGCAGCACCGAATGGCGCTGTGGTACCTGCTCAATCAAAACGGCGAGGGGGGCGTCGCTTGTCCCCTGGCCATGACCCAGGGCCTTATCGAACTTCTCAGGGAAGCGGGCACGCCCGAGCAGAAGGAGAAGCACCTGCCGCTTTTGTGCGGGATCGGAAGCAAATCCCATTTCATGGCGGGCCAATTCATCACCGAAATTCAGGGCGGCAGCAACGTCTCCGCCAACGAGACGACCGCGGCGCTCCAAAAAACTGGTAAATGGTCTTTAAACGGCACGAAGTGGTTCTGCAGCAACCCGGGGGACCTGTGGGTCACCACCGCCAAGGTTCAGGACACCCAAACCGTCGGCCTATTCCTGGCGTCCCGCTGGCGCGCCGGCGGGAAGCTCAACGGACAACACATCCTGCGCATCAAAGACATCATCGGAACGCGCGGCAAGGCCACCTGCGAGATTGAATACCGGGACCTCGAGGCCGAGCCGATCGGCCGCCCCTCGCACGGCTTGGCGCTGCTAAACCGGGTGCTCAAGGTGTCGCGCATCGGCGTGGCGGCCGCCGGCATCGGCGCCATGCGGCGCGCTTACATGGAGGCCCTGCTCTACGCCGACCAGAGGCAGGCCTTCGGCCGCCCCATCATTGAGTTTCCGCCGATCAACAAGACCCTGCTGGAGATGAAGCTGATATGGACGGCCGGCGTTCTGGCCGCCTTCCGCATGCAGAAGCTCATCGAAGAGAGGGACCCCGCCCAGGATCTTCTGGTGCCGCTCCTGAAATACAAGATCTCCTCTCTGGCCTCGGCCGCCGTCAAGGACGCACAGATGGTTCTGGGCGGAAACGGCATGCTCGCCGATTACTCCATTCTGCCGCGCTTGGCGGCGGATATGACCGTCAACGAAACCTGGGAGGGCACCCACCATATTCTGGCGGCGCACGCCGTCAAAGCTTTCGGCCGCATGCGAATCCGCAACGCCTTCTGGCGCGAGATCAACGCCTCCATCCGGATGGCTGAGGCGGAAAATATCGTACAGTTGTCCGACTGCGCGAGCATCCTCAACCACACCAAAACGGCTCTGCTGTCCCAAATCCAGCAGATGAAGGAATCCGGCCCGCTCATCACCAGCCTCAACGCCTTGAAGCTCTGCAACCAAATTTACAGCCTTTTCGTTTTTTCGCTTCTGGTAAAGGAAGCCGTCGTGGATATCCGCAAAAAGAAAACCGACTTTCTCTATTTGATCCACGTGTTTCTGGACTTAAGCGAAGCCGAGCCCGGCGCCCCGGTGTCCTCCAACAGCGTCTTCTGCGATCAAGCCCGAGTTCTCAAAGCCCTCCGGGCGGACTTGCCGGAGTGATTCCACCAAACATTAGACCCACCAGTGGTCCAGTGATCGAGTGGTCGAGTGAAAAACGGGGGAAGATGAACTTCACGGAATTGGCGGACGTTGCGCCGGCAAAGATCGAGGCGCTGAAGGAACGCATCGGCCGCCTCCAAATCAACCTTGGCGACATCCAGGAAAGCTTCACCCGGGGCGGCGGCAAGGGCGGCCAGAAAATCAACAAGACCTCCAACTGCGTCGTGCTGCGCTACGTCCCGCTCGCGCTTGTCGTCAAAAACCAGCGGGAGAGAAAGCGTTCCATCAACCGATTTCTGGCGCTGCGGGAGCTCGTGGATCAAATCGAGATGCGCGTTTCGCCGCAAACTTCCGAGCGCCTCGGGCAATTCATGAAAATCCGCAAACAGAAGGACCGGCGGCGCAGAAAAACCTTGAAGAAGGCGGGCGCTTGAAAAATTTTTCAAACCCGCGCTGCGCCGGCCTTTTTTCCGCCGCCGCGCTATACCTATCTGGAAGCGCCTGCCTGCGGGCCCTGTTGTGGTCGAATTTCAGCCCCCCCGGCGCCGCGTCCTCCTCCGCGCTCTTGCCCATATTCAGCTTGGGTCTGCGCATGGACCTTTCCGCCGCCGCGTGGCTTTTTCTTCCTTGGGCGCTGTGGATCACCTTCCTCCCGGAGAATATCTTCGCTTCCCGGCCCTACCGGGCTCTCGCTCAGGCCGCCTTCATCGCCTATGCGGCCTTTCAACTGTTTTTCTTCGGCATCGAATGGTATTTTTTCGACGAGTTCAACTCCCGGCTCAACAACGTCGCCGTGGATTATCTTATTTATCCTCACGAAGTCTTCATCAATATCGCCGAGAGCTACCCGGTCGCCGGAATCGCCGGCGCGTGCCTTCTGGCGGGCGCCTTGCTTTACGCCGGGCTGCGGACCCCGCTGCGAAGCTCTTGGAGCCGCCCCAGCCGGTTGGGAGAACGGGCTCATTTCCTAGCCGTTTACCTGCTGCTGTGGATATTGTTGACCCAAACCGTGAGCTTGAAAGACACCCGCTTTTCCCAAGACCGGGTGCTGGACGAAATATCAAGCAATGGCGCCTATTCTCTAATTTACGCGGCGCACACGCGCGATTTGGATTTTGCCGCGTTTTACAGGACGATGGACACGCGGGAAGCTTACCGGCGGACCCGCAAACTTTTGTCGCAGCCGGAGGCTGTCTTTGACCCGGGGGACCGCACCATCCAGCGCCGCATCCCCGGAGGCCGGCGCCGCAGGCCCATGAATTTGGTGATTTTACTGGTAGAAAGCTTCGGCTCGGAGTTTTGGGGGTGTCTGGGCAATCCCGGTCCATCCTGGACTCCCCGCATGGACGGCTTGTCAAAAAAAGGGCTGCTCTTCACCCATCTGTACGCCTCGGGCAACCGCACCGTGCGCGGGATGGAGGGCGTCCTGTCGGCATTCCCCCCTCTGCCGGGCGACTCGATCGTCAAAAGACATCTATCCGATCAAGTCGCCACGTTGGCGCGCACCGTCAAGGACCAGGGCTACCAAACGCTTTTTTTGTACGGCGGCCGGGGAATTTTTGACGGCATGAAATCGTTCACCACCCGCAACGGCTTCGACCGCTTCATCGAGCAGAAGGATTTCCCCAGGCCCGTATTCTCCACCATCTGGGGGGTCAGCGACGAGGACTTGGTGGGCCGCGCCATCGAGGAGTTCCGCGGCCTGGAGAGCCGCGGCCGCCCTTTTTTAGGCGTCGTGCTCACCGTTTCCAATCACAAGCCCTACACCTATCCGGCCGGTCGCATTCCGGAAGACCCCAACCCGCGCAGCCGGCAACACGCCGTCAAATACACCGATTGGGCTCTCGGGGAGTTCTTCCGCCGGGCCGAGAAAGAACGGTTTTACCAAGACACCCTTTTTGCGGTGGTCGCCGATCACGGCGCGCGCGTTTACGGAAGCCCGGCCATCCCCATCCACTCCTATGAAATCCCGCTGCTGGTCCTGGGGCCCTCCGTCAAAAAGCCGTCCACCGTGGACACGCTGGGCTCCTCCGTGGACGTGGGGCCGACCTTGCTGGGACTCATGGGCATCGCTTACCGCAGCGTTTTTTTCGGCCGCGACCTGCTCAAAATGGACCGCCAAGACGGCTGGGCGGTTTTAAACCACAACCGGGATATCGGGCTTTACCGCAACGGCCGTATGGCGGTTCTGGGCCTCAATAAGACCGTTGAGTTTTACCGGGTCAACCCTGGAAGCAAGCAACTCGAAGTTTCCGGCCAACAAGACGAGGAAGACCGCCGGCTCGAAAAAGACGCCATCGCGCTTTTTCAGGTGGCCGACGATCTTTACGTCCACAAGAACTATTTTGTCCGCTGACGGCGGCGCGTCATTCCCGGTTGCGAAATAGGGCGAAAAAGCGGTCCTGATAGAGTTCAAACAAGCCGAATTCCTTGAGCTTTTTTCCCAACTCCCCGACGGCCTCCGGGTCGCGGGCGGCCTTTTCAAACAAGGCTTCGATCTCATAACTCTTTTTTCGCTCGTCGCGGCCGGCCGCGTCGAAAACGTCATGCCTCGCGAGTTCCTTGATGTTCTCGGGAAAAGACTTCCGGGTCTCATCCAAGGTGAATTTTAGCAGCGAAAACTGCCAACTTGGGTCCGGGCAGGCCAGCACCGCTTCGTACGACGCGGAACGCTCGTCCAGATCGGCGACGATGCGCTCCACCACGGTCTGCAGCTCCTCGTGGATCAACCGGGCGCCGCCGAATTCATTCTTGAATTTATACTCCAAAACCCGCAGCGAGTCCTCGCGGGAGCGGCTCAAAAGCATGTCGGCGAATTTCCGCGCCTCCTCCCCGAATCCTTCATAGCGCTCCTGGAGCGTCTCCGCCGTCAAGATTTTCGGGCGCACGGCCAAAACCCGCCCCTGCCGGAGCCGGCACAGGCGGGGCCCGTCTGCGACCTCCGAGACCAGATGGTAGCCGATTTGCGTGTCCGCGAAGGTTTTAAGCCGCCTGACGGGCGGGCGCAGCACCCGCGTTTGCCTGAGTATCGCGTTGAATTCTTTGCGGTCCATATGGGATGGTCCCTCCCATTATCGCTTCTTTGCCGCGCCTTCAACAAGAGGTCTTGACGCCGCGGCATAGGGGCCTTATACTTAATTGACGCGGGCAAAAGAGGAGACAACGCGCATGAAATTAAAATTATACAAGCTTGCATCGCTTTTGACGGCCGTTCTGTTTCTGGCCGTAACCGCATCTGCGCGCGCCGAGTTGGCCCCTTCCGCGCCGGATGCCGTCATGGACATGGACTTCCACGTGCACACCTATTGTTCCGACGGGGGCGAGACGCCGGAAACCGTGGTCGGCAAAGCCGCCGAAGCCGGGGTCGAGTTTCTGGCCATCACCGACCACGACACTATGACCTGCGTCTCTCGGGCCAAATGAGGAAGCGGATGCCAAAGGCGTGCGTCTCGTTTCGGGCATTGAGATCAGCGTGGGGGCGGGCTCGATGCACATTCTCGGCCTGGGCGTCGACGCTGAAAACGCCGCCCTGAAAACCCTCATGGAAAACGCCGATCATGAGCGCATCCGGCGCGCCGAGGTCATCGTCCAAAAGCTCAATGCCCTGAATGCCGGAAAGCCCATCGATTTTCTATCAGACCTGGTTCTCACCAAGGTCAACAAAAACCGGGTCATCGACGGCTTGGAGCCGATCAGCGGCGAAGAAGCCGGCGACATGGGCCGGGAGTCCCTATTGAGCGGCTTCACCGGCGAAATCACGCGCCCCGACATCGCCCAAGTCCTGGTGGACAAAGGCTACGTGGCCGACACCAAGGAAGCTTTTTCGAAATATATCGGCAACGACGGCCCCGCCTATGTGCCCGTTCAAGGCCCTTCTTTCACGGACGTGCTGGACATCATCCATAACGCGGGCGGCATCGCCGTTTTGGCCCATCCTTTCACGGTGTTCAAGCTCCCCGGGGATCTCGCGAAGCAATACCCCGATTTTGACGCCCTGTTTCGAGCCTTGGTGGAAGCCGGCCTCGATGGTGTGGAGGCGTATCAGCCCAAAACCCAATACACCAAGGACAACGAAGCCAGGCTTTCGGCCGCGTTGAACACCCTTCCGAAGAAAGCGCGGCGCAAACTGCTTTACGTTCCCGCCTCCGACTACCATGCCCACGAAAAAATAGGCGGCAAAAACATCGGCGGGCTGGCGATGCCTAAAGAAGAAGCCTCGAAGATTCTGCGCGCCCTAAATATCCATAAGCCGCGCGCCGCGAAATCCGCCAAATAAAGCGTCGCGACCCGCTGGAGCGCCGCGCTAGGGCGCCCAACCCCGGGCAGCGCAACCGCTTCAGAGTCAAAAAAACTTGACAGTTCCCCGTGCGCCCCACTATACTATCCCTATATGCCCGCTCCGCAAAACGCCGCCCGCCGCGCCGCGCTGGTCAAAGGCGCTTCCAAAGCCAAAATCAAAGCCTTGGTGGATTTGAGCGCCTGCACGGGCTGCGAGGTCTGCATCGCCGTTTGCCCGGTCCCCGACTGCATCGAGAAGTTCGGCGACGAGCCGCCCAACTGGGGGGTCTACGTCAACTACGACATTTGCATCGGCTGCCAGCTCTGCTCCAAGGATTGTCCATGGGACACTATTCGCATGGTCCCGACCGGCGCGGTGGAGGGCCACACCACCAGCTTGGATTCCCAGATGGCCCGCACGCATCCGGTGTTTGAAAATCCCCTGACCGTGCCCGAATCCGCGCGCACTTTCATCGGAAAGGGTCCCGTCACGGACCCCGTGGTCGTCAATCTTTTTCAAAAGCAAAACCCGGGTTTGCCGTCGAAGTGACGCGCAATTGATGCAAGTTTAGGGAGGTTCCATGCCTGAAGAAAACAAAGATTCCACAGCCGCGCCCGGTTGCCACCGCAAATGCGGCGGATGCAAATTTCTGGCGGGAGTGCTCGTGGGACTGCTCTTGGCCGGAACCGGGTTCGGGCTCTATATGGCCGGCCGCTGCTCCGGCCGCGCTTGCCCGACTCAAAGCATGTGCCCCATGCAGAGCCAGATGTCCAAATAGCGCCTTCTGAAATAGATCGAAAAAAGGCGATGGAGTTCGCCTAAACCGCCCCGGAAGCCCGGGGATGATGACTCCTGCCGACGCTTGGCGGGTTTTTTTATTTATGAGCAAATGGCTGAGCCTTGCGGTTGGAACCCTCGCGGGCGGCATCGCGCGATACGTCCTGGCGGGGGCGGTTTACCAGGCCGCGGGCGCGCGTTTCCCCTACGGGACTCTGGCCGTCAACCTGGCGGGCTGCTTTCTCATCGGAGTTCTCAACAGCCTGGCCGAGGCTAAGTTTTTGCTTGGCCCCAACGCCAGGGTGCTGCTGATGACCGGCTTCTGCGGCGCCTTCACGACGCTCTCGACGCTGATGCTGGAAACATCCAACCTCATGAAGAACGGGGAATCTCTCCGGGCGCTTGCCAACGCGGCGGCGAGCATCGTCTTGGGATTTCTTCTGTTCCGTTTGGGCGAATTCTTGGGAGAGGTCCTGTAAAGGGGGCGGCGATGAAGATTCCAAGCGACGGTAAATTGCTGCGAATATTTGTGGGCGAGGCCGACCGCTGGGACGGCTTGCCGCTCTATGAAGCCATCGTCCTTGAAGCCAAGAGGCAGGGGTTGGCGGGAGCGACCGCCGTCAAAGGGTTTATGGGCTTCGGCTGCAAGAGCCACCTGCACACGGCCAAGCTCCTGCGCCTCTCCGAGGACTTGCCCGTCATCATCGAGATCGTGGACAGCGAAGAGAAAATCAACCGGCTCCTTCCCAAGCTTGATGAGATGGTGCGGGAAGGCCTGATCACTTTGGAGAAGGTTCAGGTCGTCATGTACCGGGCCGGCGCGCCGCGATGAGGGTCCTCTTCATTTCCTCCGCCGGGACGCGCCGCTTTGGCTGCGAATTTGACAGGGGTGCGGAAATATTACAGACTGTGCTGCGCTTAAAACCGTCGTCATTATGGCCGCTGAAAAAATTCTCATCGTCGAAGACGAAAAGCCCCTGGCCAAAGTCCTTAAGTACAACCTGGAAAAAGAGGGCTACCGGGTGCTGACGGCTTTTGACGGAAAAACCGGCTTGGAGGCCTTCGAAAAGGAGAGGCCGGATTTGGTCATCCTCGACGTCATGCTGCCCAA
>MGUX01000142.1:7390-7700 GCA_001800185.1 Elusimicrobia bacterium RIFCSPLOWO2_12_FULL_59_9 | reverse complement strand
CAAGACGATCCGCCAACGCTCCAAAATTCCCATCGTGATGCTGACCGCCCGCAAAGAGGAGGTGGACCGGATTCTAGGCCTGGAGCTCGGCGCCGACGACTACATCACCAAGCCATTCAGCGTGCGCGAGGTCATGGCCCGCTTGAAAGCCATTTTTCGCCGCGTTTTAGACAAAGACGCCGCCGCGTCCGCGGTTCGGATGGGAAATCTTGAGGTTGATTTTGAAAAATACGAGGTGCGCGTCCACGGCAGGCCCGTCCAGCTCAGCCCTAAGGAGTTCGAGTTTTTAAAATGCCTCATCGCGGCCGGC
>MGUX01000142.1:3418-7141 GCA_001800185.1 Elusimicrobia bacterium RIFCSPLOWO2_12_FULL_59_9 | reverse complement strand
GTTTTCCGGCGCTCGTTCAGCCGGCCGCTTTCGGCGATTTCCCAGGTCGCGGAGCAGTTGGCGCGCGGGGAGCACGGCGCCAGGGTGCGGCTGCCTCCCGCCACCCGGTTCGGGCGTTTGGGGACGACGCTTAATCTCCTCGCGGAGCGGTTCCAGCACGACATCAGCGAACTCCGCAGGCTGGAGCAAATCCGCAAGGAATTCGTGGCCAACGTCTCGCACGAGCTTAGAACCCCTTTGGCGACGATCAAGGCCTTCGCCGAAACGCTGCACTCCGGCGCCGTGGAGGACACGGAAAACCGGATGGAATTCATCCAGGAAATCGAAAAAAACGCGGACAGGATGACCCGGCTGGTCGATGATCTTCTGACGATTTCAGCCCTGGAGTCCGGCAAGTTGCCGCCCGCTTTCGAGCCGGTGGATCTCATGCGGGTGGCCCGCGAAGTGGTGGTCGGCCTGATGCCCCTGGCGCAAAAAAAGCTGATCGTCCTGCGGCTGGAGCCCTTCCACATCCCTCAAGTTCGCGCCGACAAAGGCCAACTCAAGCAGGTGCTGACCAATCTGCTGGACAACGCCGTCAAATACACGGCGGAGAAGGGCACCATCCGCTTGACGGCCTCGGCGCAAGACGGCCGGGTGACGGTGAAAGTGGAGGATACCGGCTGCGGCATCCCCAGCCAGGAACTTCCGCGCATCTTCGAAAGGTTTTACAGGGTGGACAAGGCCCGCTCCAGGGAAATGGGCGGCACCGGATTGGGACTGTCCATCGTCAAGCATATTCTCGAGCTTCACGGCGGCTCCGTGGGGGTTGAGAGCGCGGTGGGCCGGGGCTCGACTTTCCGGTTCACGTTGCCGTCCGCTTCTTAGTCACGCGATGTCTTTCGCTCTCGTTGCGATCATCGGGATATTGGGCGGCCTTCTGGGGTCCATGGTCGGACTCGGGGGCGGCGTGCTTATCGTGCCTCTTTTAACTCTCTCCCTCAATGTCCCCATCCACCAAGCTATCGCCGCCAGCCTGGTCGCCGTCGTAGCGACCTCCACCAGCGCGGCCATCGGCTACGTACGGGACGAGTTTTCCAACATGCGGTTGGGCATGACTCTGGAAACGACGACGACTCTGGGAGCGGTCACGGGAGGGCTGGCGGCGGCGAGCTTCAACCGGGAAATGCTCATGGGAATTTTCGGCGCCGCCCTGATATTGGCCGCGGCGTACCTCTTTTACGGCCGAGGCCGACTGGAGGAGCATCCGCTCCAGGACGCTCCGCCGGGCCCTTTTGACGGCCGGTACATGGATCCCTATCTGAAGCGGGAGGTGCGCTACCAGGTGCGCCGCCTGCCGCTGGGCCTGGCCGCCTCTTTGGCGGCCGGAAGCTTGTCGGGACTTTTGGGCATCGGCGGCGGCCCCATCAAGGTTCCAGTCATGGTCGTCGCCATGGGAATTCCCATGAAGGCGGCTGCGGCCACCAGCAACTTTATGATCGGCGTCACCGCCTGCGCCAGCGCCTATATCTACTACGCGCGCGGGATGGTCAACCCGATGGTGGCGATCCCCGTCGCGCTGGGCGCCACGGCGGGCGCGCTCGCGGGCTCGCGCCTCGCCCCGAAAGTGCGCGGAACCTATTTAACGGCCGCCCTGGCAGCCGTCCTCTTGATGCTCTCCATCCAAATGCTCCTGGCGGCCTTCGGCCTGAGGCTGTATTGACCATGCCGACAAAAGATCGGCCGAACCTCGAGGACGCCGGGCTCAATAAATCCGTCTCCGCGGTGTTGGCCGGCGGACTCATCCTGGCTTTGTTTCTGATGCTGCTTGGAACCGCGCTGGCTTGGAAAAATTCCGGCGGCTTTTCACCCCGCGCGACGCCGCTCGCCGAACTTGCCGCCGCTTTGCGGCGTTTGGAACCCACGGCCGTCGCGAGCCTGGGCATCATCGTGCTTCTGGCCACCCCCGCTTTGCGCGTCGCGGCGCTCCTGGCCGGATACGCTCGCCGCCGGCAGTGGTTTTTCGCGGCGATCTCCGCGAGCGTTTTGGCGGTGCTGGCCCTCAGCCTGAGCCTGGGCCGCTAAACTTCCATCGCCATTAAAAACTACAGGCCTTGCGTAAAATCTATTTTCGCATTATACTTATATCAGTTGTAAAATCACACATAGACGGCGCCCAAACAAGGAAGGGTTATGGGAAAACCGATCCGCGTCCTGGTGATTGAGGATTCCGAAGACGACACGCTGCTCCTGGTCCGCAAGCTCCACGAGGAGGGTTTCGCCCCAACGCACCGGCGCGTCGACACTCTCGATGCCCTGGGCGCCGCTCTCAATGAGGAGGCGTGGGACATCATCATCTCCGACCACTCCATGCCTCATTTCAGCGCCATCCACGCCCTCCAACTTCTGAAGGAAAAAAGCATGGATCTTCCGGTGATCATCGTCTCCGGCACCATCGAGCCGGGCGCCGCGGTGGCCGCCATGAAGGCGGGCGCGAGCGACTACATCATGAAAAACGATCTCACCCGCCTTATTCCCGCCGTTGAGCGCGAGCTGCGCGAGGCCCGGCTGCGGCGGGAAGCCAAGCGGACCGAGGAGCAGTTTCGGCAGGCGCAAAAAATGGAGTCCATCGGCCGGCTGGCCGGCGGCGTCGCCCACGATTTCAACAACTTATTGACCGCCATCATGAGCTATTGCACCTTCCTGCTCGCGGACCTGGGCGAGAAAGACCCCAAGCGCGCCGACGTTCAGGAAATTGAGGCCGCCGCGCAGCGCGCGGCCGCGCTCACCCGCCAGCTTCTGCTCTTCAGCCGCCGGCAGGTCCTGGAGTTCAAGGCGCTGGACTTAAACGCGGTCGTGGTCAACCTCAACCGGCTCCTGCGCCGCCTCATCAGCGAGGACATCGAGCTGCGCACCGTTCTCGGAGAAACCTCGGCGATCAGATCGGACGCCGGAGCCGTGGAGCAGGTCATTATGAATCTGTGCGTCAACGCGCGGGACGCCATGCCCGATGGCGGAACCGTGACGATAGAAACCTCCAACGTGATTCTCGATCAGAATGCCGTGCGCGGCCAGCTCGATGTCCAGCCGGGCGCCTACGTGATGCTGTCGGTGAGCGATACCGGCATGGGGATGGACGACGAAACCTTGGCCCATATTTTTGAGCCTTTTTTCACCACCAAGGAGAAGGACAAAGGAACGGGCCTGGGGCTCTCGACGGTTTACGGCATCGTCAAGCAAAGCGGAGGCTGCCTGTCGGTCGAAAGCGCCCCTGGACGCGGCGCCACCTTCAGGGTTTATCTGCCGCAGATTCAGGAAACGGCCGGGCCGGCGCCGGCCGCAGCCGTTGCGCCCGGCGCCCTGGGAGGCAAGGAGACCATCCTTTTGGTCGAAGACGACGACAAGGTCAGGGATTTATCCTGCCGCGCGCTCACGCAGCAGGGCTATACCGTCTTGAAAGCCCAAAAAGGCCGGGAGGCTCTTGAAATCTGCGCCAAGCGCGAGGAACGCATCGATTTGATGGTGACGGACGTTATCATGCCTCAAATGAGCGGGGAAGAGCTCGCCAAGCGCATCCATGGGCTTAAGCCGGGAATCAAGCTGCTTTTCCTGTCGGGTTACACGGAAAACATCATCGCCCATAAAGGGGTGCTGAAGCCCGGAATCCACTTCCTCCAAAAGCCCTTCACTCCCTCGCTGCTGCTCCAAAAGGTGCGTCAAGTCCTGGACTCTGTTGTCGAAGTG
>MGUX01000142.1:0-3385 GCA_001800185.1 Elusimicrobia bacterium RIFCSPLOWO2_12_FULL_59_9 | reverse complement strand
AATTGAGTGGTAAAGTGTTAAGGGAAAGGAGGCCAAGCCTTCGGTCTAGGTGTACGGGACGAGCTGAAGCCGTTTTTGCGCTGGTTACCACTTTACCACTCGACCACTCGACCACTTGATCACTGTCTAGGAGACTTATATGCTCCAAACCATCCCCATCAACCTCTTTAGGATTTCAAACCCCATGCTGGGCGACGTCGTCGAGAATCGCCGCCTGACGGCTGAAACGCGCGGCAACCTAAACGACGTCCGCCATCTAGTCTTCCGCTATAAAGACAACCTCCCGTACCTGCCCGGCCAAAGCATCGGCATTCTGCCTCCCGGGCTCAACGCGAAAAACGGCAAGGCTCATCAACCACGTCTTTACTCCATCGCCTCCGCCACGGGGGGCGACCACAGGGACCATCAAACCGTTTCGCTGTGCGTGGTCCGCCACTTCTGGGAAAACCCCGCGACGGGAGAAAAAGGCATTCCCGGCGTCGCCAGCAATTATCTCTGCGACCTCAAGCCCGGGGACCGGGTCAAAATCACGGGTCCGACCGGCAAGCATTTTCTGCTCCCGGAGGAGTTTAAAAACAAGAGCCTCGTTTTTGTGGCCACGGGAACCGGCATCGCTCCTTACCGCGGCATGCTGCGCGACATGTTCGACGCCGGCTACGCGGGAAAGGTTTGGCTCGTTTTCGGCGTCCAGCACGGGGACTGCACGCTTTACGACGATGAATTTGAAAACTGGGCCCGGCGGCATTCAAATTTCACCTATATAAAAGCCGTCAGCAGGGAAGAGAAAAATCCTATCCCCCAGGAAGTCCCCACCCGCAACGACCGGATGTACGTTCAAGTGCGGTTGTTTGAGCGCCGCCGGCAGCTTAAAGAGCTTCTGTCCGAGCCCGACAGCGTCGTTTATATGTGCGGACTCAAGGGCATGGAAGCCGGCATTTTCCCCATTTTGGATAAAATCGGCGCCGAGACGGGAACGCAGGGCTCCTTCGTGGCCAAGCTCAAGGCCGAACAGCGCCTGCGCGTTGAGGTTTATTAAGCCCCAAGCACCTCGCGCACTTTGCGCGCCAAGGCCGCCGGCGTGAAAGGCTTCTGCAGAAACTGCATGCCGGGCTCCAATATCCCGTTCCTAAAAACGGTTTCATCGGTGTAGCCTGATATATACAGCACTTTCATCTCGGGCCGCAGCGCCGTCAAGCGCCCGACCAACTCCCTCCCGCTGAGCCGGGGCATCACCATATCGGTGATGACCAAGTCGATTTTTTCCGCGTAGCGCCGGCAAATCTCGACCGCCTCCTCGCCGTTGCATGATCCCAGCACCTTGTAGCCGCTCTGCCTCAGGCTGCGCAGCGTCGGCCGGAAGACGACGGGGTCGTCTTCCACCAGAAGTATTGTCTCCGAGCCCCGTCCCAGGAGGTCCTGGATGTTCGCTTCGGCCGGTCTCAGCGCTCCCGGCCCCTCGCCCCTCGGGGGCTTGCTGGGTCCCTGCCCTCCGGGCAGGGGCGCTTGGACCGCCAGTGGCGAGGCTCCGGCCGGTCGCGGTGCTCCCGGCACTTGGACCGCCGGTGGCGAGGCTCCGGCGGCTTCCCCCAGGACGGGCCGGGCGACGCAAGGCAAGTAAATTTTGAAGGTGGAGCCCTGCCCGGGCTCGGAGTAAACCAAAATATAGCCCTGGCTCTGCTTGACGATGCCGTAAACCGTCGAAAGCCCCAAGCCCGTCCCCTTGCCCTGCTCCTTGGTGGTGAAAAAGGGCTCAAAAAGATGCGACAGCGCATCCTTATCCATCCCGGCCCCGGTGTCGCTGACCGCCAACATGACGTAGAGTCCCCGCGGAACGGTAAATTGCCCGTAATCCTGGGCCTCCTCGAACTCGACGTTGGCCGTTTCGAGGATGAGCTTGCCGCCGTGAGGCATCGCGTCCCGGGCGTTGACGGCCAGGTTGAGGATGATCTGCTCCATCTGCCCCGGATCCACGCGCACCGGCCTTAAATCGGGTCTCAAGGCGGTCACCAGGTTGATGTTTTCCCCGATCGTGCGGCGCAGCATTTTTTCAACCCCTTCCACGACGCTATTGAGGCTCAAGACCTCGGGGTTGAGAACCTGCCGGCGGCTGAAGGCCAGAAGCTGGCGGGTCAAGCTGGCGGCTCTCTCGCCGGCCTGACGGATACCCTCCACATCCCCATGGCGCTTGTCGCCGGGCGCGAATTCCGCCAGCAAAAACTCGCAGTAGGCGTCGATGGCGGTCAGAAGGTTGTTGAAGTCATGGGCGATGCCTCCGGCCAGCCTTCCGACGGTCTCAAGTTTTTGCGACTGCCGGAGCCTTTCCTCGCTTTCCTTGAGCGCCCGCTCCGCCTGTTTGCGCTCGGTGATATCCCGCGCCATGGCCAGCACCAGTGGCCCTTCCTTCGACTCGAACATTCCCAAGCGCACCTCCACCGGAAAAACGGTCCCATCCTTGCGGCGGTGAACCCCCTCCACCGTGCGCGTGTCGCCGATGCGCAGCTCTTGGCCCAGACGGCTCACGGTATCCGCAGGAACTCCTATCTCCACATCCGCCACCGACATGCCCAAGAGCTCCCGGCGGCTGTATCCCAGGCTCACGCAGGCCGCGCGATTGACGTCCATAAATTTTTTGTCGCGGTCACAGAGAAACAAGGCATCAGCCGCATGTTCGACCAGATGCCGAAAGCGCTCTTCGCTCGCGCGAAGCTGCTGCTCCATGCGGCGGCGCTCGGTGATATCCCGGCTGATGCCGCGAAAGCCGGTCAAAGCGCCCTTTTCATCGAAGACAGGCCTTCCACCGCATTCCAGAGTCCTCAACCGACCGTCCTTGCGCATCACGACGTGCTCCAAAAGCGAAAAAGCCCTGCCCGACTGGACGGCTTCCCCTAAAACGCCGGCGACGCGCCGCGCATCCTCGGGCGGCATAAGATCAAAAAACGATTTGCCGATAAGCTCCTGCGGGGCGTATCCCAAAATCGACTCCGCGTTGGGGCTTACATAGACATACGCCCCGTTGGTATCCACTTGGCAGATCAGGTCGCCCGCGTTCTCCACGAATTCACGGAACATGACCTCGCTGCGCCTCAAGGCCATCTCCGCCTTCTTGCGCTCGACGGCATGGCACACGCTGAGGGTCAGAAGATTGCAGTCAAAGTCCCCTTTGACGAGATAATCCTGGGCTCCTCTCTGCATAGCCTCCAAAGTGAGCGTTTCATCGCTGCTTCCGGTCAACACGATGACGGGCGTGTCCGGGGCCAGCGAGAGCGTCCGATCCAGCGTCTCCAGCCCCTGCGACTCGGGCAAACGCAGGTCCAAAAGGACGGCGTCAATATCATCTTTAGCGAGCCTCGACAGCCAGCCGGAGAGATTCCCGGCATGCACCGCG
>MGUX01000141.1:2521-11051 GCA_001800185.1 Elusimicrobia bacterium RIFCSPLOWO2_12_FULL_59_9 | reverse complement strand
TTGGCGGCGTTTTTTTGAGCCATCTGCCGTTCTTAAACAATATCGGATGCCTCGCTTTTCTTCCGGCTCTGATGCTTTTCTCCGGCTCCACCATCCCCTTGGCCCTTACCATGGCGGTCATGTTTTTGGACGGCTATCCGACCATATGGGCCGGCGCGATCGTGTCGGCATGGCTGGTGAGCCTGCTCACCCATTGCGAACAAGGGGGTTTGGGGCCGGCGGCGGCGCACACGATGATTTTTTTAAAGGCCGGCCTGCTGGCTCTGGGTTTAAGCGGATGCTTGCTGCTTCCCGGCGTTGAACTCGCCAAACTCTCGGAAAGAACGAAGGGGTTGGCGCCGGCGATTAAGACTCTCTACTCATTTTCCCTCTCTGACTGGAGACAATTTATCGGTCCGCTGTTGACGGCGCCGGGCCAATTCTCGCCGCAGATCTATTGGTGGAAGACCTGTTATATGGGGATGTGCGGCTTCGTTTGCGCGCTCGTGGGCGCCTGGCGCATTAGCGGCCGCTTGCGCTATGGGCTCTTGGCCTACGCGGCGATAACCCTGTTCTTGACCCTCGGAAACAACCATCCGTATTCCCTGTGGGCGTGGAATAATCTGGCTTTGTTGGGCTTCATCCGTTATCCCGGCAATTTGTTATATTTGCTCATTCCGCCGATATTATTGTGGACCGCCGCCGGCCTCAATGGAAGGCGATGGGCCGCGGTTATTTGCGCCGTGATTTCCGCAGAGTTGACAGTTTATGGAATGGCCGCGCAACCCTCCGTCCGGCATTCCGCTTTTTCGGAAAAAGGGGTTTTGGTGCGGTATTTGCAGCAAGAACTCGACGGTCATAGATATCTGATCTCGCCCCGCGCGCTCGAATGGCATCGAGGGGCCGGGCGGGATTTTGAAGGCGCTTTCCTAGATTGGAAGCAGCGCCTTTACGGCGTGACCAACGCTGTCTATCACTTGCAGGCGATTGGAAATTTCGGCGAGCCTCTGATTCCCCGCAACGCGTATGCATTTATGGATATGCTTTATTCCGCGAGCGGGCTCGATGCCGTGGCCCCGTTTCTGCCTTGGGCGGACGCGGTCCTGCTGATGACCAAAGACAGTTTTTCCAGCGGACCCTTCCGTTATGCGGGGGAAAAATTATGGCATTTATACCGCTTGCCGGATCCCTCTTTCCGGGCCCGTTATTGGGAGCGGAAGCTGCCCCTGGATTTTTCCGCCTGGACTCAGGATGGCGGTCCTCCTTCCCTAAAGACAAGCACGCCGTGGGAGTTTCAGGCGCCGCGTCCAGACATTTTCATCGTTGAGGGAACGGCTTCCCGTCCCGGCTGGGTCAGCGCGGCCCAGATTTTTTTCCCCGGATGGAAAGTGTGGTTGAATGGCGAAAGGGTACCGATGGAGCCTGCCATGGGCGCTTTTTTGCAGGTCGCGGTTCCTTCCGGCAGGAGCCGTTTGCTATTTCGATATGAGCCCAGGAGCTGGATGCTGGGCGTTTTGCTGACTCTTCTTTGCCTTGGGGGCGTCGCTGCTTGGGGGTATTTGGAACTGTATAGGCTTTGATCGCGGAGGAATCCATGCGTTGGGCATTTTTGGGCATCGACATCGGCGGGACCAACACCAAGGTGGCCTTCATGCGCCGTCCTGACCGGGTGCTGCATCAATTTGCCGTCGCTTCCGAAACTTTCGTTGGACCGCGGCGATTTGTCTCGCGTCTCGGCCAGATTATCCGGGAAAAATGCGCGGATTTGGGGCTTCGAGTGGAGGGAGTGGGGATAGGAGTGCCGGGACATGTGGAGTTTCGACGCGGCATTCTTCGCGATTCTCCCAATATGCCGGGCTGGAAAAATGTGCCCTTGAAAAACCTGTTTTTTCGGCAATTTCGAAGAAAGATACTGCTGGATAATGACGCCAATATCGCCGCCTGGGGAGCTTTCGTTTTGGAGCTCAAGAGGCGGCCGCAGCAGATGGTTCTCATCACTCTGGGAACCGGCGTCGGGGGCGGCCTCATTTTTGGAGGAAAAATCTACCATGGAATCAACGGTTCCGCGGGAGAAATAGGACATATGCGTCTGGTTCCGGGCGGGGCGCGGTGCTCCTGCGGAGGTCGAGGCTGTCTGGAGGCTTATGCGGGAAGTTACGGGTTGTTGCGGCGGGTGCGCGAGCTCAAGAGTGGGCGCGCATCACGATTGGCGGACATAATGGATCCGCGCGCGTTAAATTTAGCGGCTCGCCGTGGCGATAAAATCTGCATGAAAGTGTGGAAAGAGGCGGGAGAAATGCTGGGACGGGCTATCGTCAATTTGAGTTATGTGCTCAATCCGGAGTACGTGCTGCTTTCCGGCGGAGTCGCCCAAGCGGGCTCGCTGCTTTTGGAGCCGGCGCGCCGGGTGATGCGTCAAAACACCTTTGCGGGACCGCTCAAACCCGTAAAAATTCGTGTGGCGAGGCGCCCGAATTTGGGCGCCTTGGGCGCGGCACTGGCGGCTATGGACAACGCCTGAAGGTTTGGTTCGGCGATAACGGGTTAACATGGACGTCGAATGAAAGCCTTCCTAAGAGCCCTTTTGATGTTGGCGCTATTTGCCGGCGCGGCCCGGGCGGAAAAGGATTATGAACTGTCTCCATCGACGGGCAATTCCGCCATCGAATTTTACTCAGACTCCTTCGACTATCAAAAGTCCAGCTCGATCGTCGTTTTAAAAGGCCAGGTGGAGGTTTTTGACTCGACTTGGACCATGCGCGCGGACGAGGTCGTCATCGATTTGACCTCGCAAAGGGCCCAAGCTTCCGGCCGTGTTCAGATATCGGATGGAAAATCGGTGCTTTTGGGGCAAAACGGCTATTTTGATTTTGCCGCGCGGGAATCTTATGTTGAGGAAGCCTCGGGCGGATATCCTCCATGGATTTTCAAGGGCCGCTTTCTGCGGGTCCGCAAATCAAAGTTTATTTACAAGCGCGCCCGCTTCACCAGTTGCGCGGAAGAAAACGCCCACTATCACTTCACCGCCTCCCGATTGACCGTATTTCCCGATCATTACTTGCTGGGATCGAATATTTTTCTATATTTGGGTCCCGTTCCGGTTTTTTATTTGCCTGTGGTCTACCGTTCCTTGTCTCCGAAGCATTTATGGGTGACGCGGGTGCGTCCCGGCTATGACAAGCGCAATGGGGGCCAATTTCAGACGGCGACCGACTTCAGCCTCGGTCCTTTCGCGTGGAGCCGGCTCTATTTGGATTACTTTCAAAAAGAGGGAATCGGCTCCGGGTTGGAGTTGAATTACCGGAAAAACGACCGGTTTAAAGGGACGCTGTACGGATACCAGATTCGTGAAACGTCTTCCCGGAAGGGCCGATGGACTTTGTTGGGGAACCATTGGCAGCAGTTGGATCCGATTTATTCGGCGCAGGGGCGGCTGCAGATTTTATCCGATCCGCAGTTCAATAATATATATTTTCGCTCAAACGCTTTTAGAATCGCTCCCCAGTTGGACAACAGCGCGGCGATCGTGAGGCAGACTCCGCAATCGACTCTGAGGCTGAGCGTATCCCGCCTTGATTTGCAGAATACGGCGGCGGACCGTTTTGAAAGAGCCGACGAAAAGATTCCGCGCGTGGATTTTCAAAGCGCTCCTTTTCAGCTCTTCGGCCTTTCACCGCTCAACAGCATTCAGGCCTTCGCCGAGCACGCTACCGAAGTGGAAACCGCCTCCGCCGCCGCGGCAACTCCCGGCCTTTTTTATAGAAGCGCCGCCGGCGTCTCCTGGGCCGCTACGCGGTCTTATCATTTGCTTCGCGGCGTCAGCTTTATACCCAAAATCGGCTATGGAGAGCTTTGGAAGGAAAAGATCAGCACCCAGCCGGCGCCCGGCCAGGCGTTGTCCGTTTCCAATGTTTTGATCGGGCGATACCTGACGAACCTGCGCGTGCGCTACGGAACGCGTTTCGGAGATTGGGATTTGTTCCATTCCTTTCAGCGCCGGTTGAAGATTAATTCCCTTCGGCACGATGATGGCGCCGATGATTACGGAGTCGAAGAGAATAACGTCAGGCTGGAACATGCCCTGCGGCCCAACCGGCAGCTTCTAACGCGGGCGTCTCTGGGTTATGATTTGCGCAACCCGCGCAGCCAATCCTCGCGCCCTTTCGAGGAACATTTGCAGCCGCTCACCGCGGAGATGGTGTATACTCCCAAGAAGAACATTAGTCTTTCCATCCGCGACGACTATCAAATTTCCCGGGAGAATCGTTCCTTCATATTTCAGACGGATATGGGTGATATCTCGGAAGACCATTTTGGCTTCGGAATTTCTCAAAACGCCGCTTACCCCGGGCGGATATTTCTCAACCAGGACTTCGGCTGGCAGCCCAAGAGATCTCGCTGGCATTTCAACGCGGTCTTTAGATCCGAACTTTCCGGTCCGGGAGGTTTGCGCCTGCGGCATGCGCGGTTTTTTGAAAAAGAGTTTCTTATGCACAGAACGCTGCATGATTTTGTCGCGCGGCTGGCTGTTCGTTTTCGCCCCGGGGTCAAAGAGGTCACCGCCAACATCGATCTAAAGTTCAATGCCGAGACCAGGAACCGCATCAAGAAAGCCGTCGGGGAGCTGGAATGGTACCCGTGGAGGTCCCCCGAGGAAAAATAGCCGGCACTTTTCAAGAAACACAATCAAAATCCGTCGTGTCGCAAGTTGTCTTTCCTGCATTAAAACCAGCCCTTCAAGCCCCGCTTCGATTTCAGTAAATCCAATTCGCTAAACATCAGGCTGATTTTTTGCGAATAAACCATCCCAAAGCGTTGTTTTGTTGGAAATTTAGCCCTTACGGGGCTAATTATGCGATTTGCGTTGGAAATCTTGTGTAACACTTAGAGTCATTTGCGAATAACTTTATTTGATATTTAACTTTTATGAAATAGAATCTTCGCAATTTAAGTTTATACTTATTAAGGAAGCGGAGTTGAACAACGTCAACTTCGAATTGCGTAAAGATATTTACAGGAGACCCCCAGTCGTGAAAGCTTGGATTGCCTTCGCCATTTCCCCTTTGTTTTGCCAGCCAACGCCGGCTATTTTTGCTCAACCCGAGGCGCAGCTTAATTCCACCGCCAACGACAACACGGCGGTCACTTCCGGAAATTCTGATGAAAAACATTCCTACTCTGGAGGAACGGGAGGGGACTTTTGGACTACGAAAGCTCCAATACCTACGGGCAGACACGCTCTGGCGGCTGTGGCCATCAAGGGCAAAATTTACGCCATTGGGGGAGAAGATGGCATTTCAGCAACTCGAAACGAAGAGTTTGATCCGATAACTAACAGTTGGAGCACCAAAGCTGCCTTGCCCACGGCAAGGCGGGATTTAGCTGTCGCGTCCTTTGAGGGCAAAATCTACGCTATTGGTGGGTGGGATGGCGCTACTCAAAAGAATCAGAACGAGGAGTATGATCCGGTGGCAAACGTTTGGAACACCAAAGTTGCTCTGCCCACGGCGAGGGATAGTTTAGTTGCCGCTTCCGTTGGAGGCATAATCTATGCCATTGGTGGATATACTGGCAGTGCGAGCAATAAAAACGAGTCGTATGATCCATTAACTGACGCTTGGAGCACCAAGGCCGCTCTCCCCACGGCACGCTATTTTCTTGCCACAGCTGCGGCAGAAGGCAAACTCTACGCAATCGGGGGAGTCTATGTCGGTGGCAGTACTCATTACAATGAGGCCTATGATCCAAGGACCGATAGTTGGGTCACCAAAACTAGGATGCCTACGGCGCGAGATAGTTTATCTGCCGTTTCTTTGGGGGCCAAAATCCACTTGATCGGCGGATGGGATGCATCTGCTGTTGATCGAAATGAAAACGAGGCTTATGATCTGGTGACCGACAATTGGAGCACCAAGGCAGCCATGCCTACGGCGCGGCATGGGGTAGCTGCCGCATCTGCTGGTGGCAAGATATATATTCTTGGGGGAGATAGTTTTCGGACTGAAAACGAGGAATATGATCCTGGCTTGCGATATTAAGCGTCTACGAGCAACTGTCTTGCCGGAGTCTGTTTTCGGCTGTGTCTATTTGCTCGTCGCGGCGGTTTTGTTCTGCATTTGCGCTGAAACGGCTTTCGCGGTGACGCCTACAAATGTCCAGTTCACGGCAACCAGCAGCAATTCCGTCCAAATTTCCTGGAGCCTCGATACGCCATCCGATGAATACCCCCTCATTGTTATTTCGTTGGTCTCTAATTTTGCCACCGTTGTTTCTTCGTTCACGAGTACTGTTCTGGGAACGCAAACGACCACCTTCGGCATCGCCCACTCCATTCGGGACAACACCACATATTATTTCAAGGTCAAAGTTTCAACGGAGGGGGATGCCAACTATAGCTCTTCGATTTCGACCATCACTTCGATGACGGCACCCACCAACGTAATTTTTGACGAGGTTACGTCTTCGACGATTGTGGCCTCGGCGTATGCCTCGACGTTTACCAATATGGGGGTGGGGCAGACGGGGATCCGGATTGCCAAAGGCGGGGTGTACGAGGCTTGGCACCTGGGGGGGGAGTCGTGGACGACGAAGGCGGCGATGCTGACGGGTAGGCACTATCTGGCGGCTGCCAGCCTTGGAAGCAAAATTTACGCTATTGGGGGAGATGATGGCATTTCAACAACTCGAAACGATGAGTATGATCCGGTAGCCAACAATTGGGTCACTAGGGCCGCCATGCCTACGGGGAGAAGGGATTTGGCCGCCGTTTCCTTTAGGGATAAAATCTACGCTATTGGAGGGTGGGATGGTGCTGTTCAAAAGAATCAGAACGAGGAGTATGATCCGGTAGCCAACAGTTGGGTCACTAGGGCCGCCATGCCTACGGCGCGGGATAGTTTGATGGGTGTAGCTAGTGGAAGCCGGATTTATGCCATTGGTGGGTGGGACGGCGCCAGTGCGATAGGTACAAACGAGGCCTATGATCCGGTGACGAACAAATGGGTTTCCAAAACCGCAACCGGCTTTACGGCGAGGTTCTACTCGGGTGCCGGCGCTTTTGGGAACAAAATCTACGTGATTGGAGGGATTGATAGCGGTGGTGATACTGCTGTAAACGAGGCGTATGACCCTGCTGGGGACAGTTGGAGCACCAAAGTTGCCATGCCCACGGCAAGGGATAGTTTGGCTGCTGTTTTTATGGGAGGGAAATTCCACCTGATTGGCGGATGGGATGCAGATGCGACGGATAGAAATTATAACGAAGTGTTTGATCCAGTGACCATCAGTTGGAGCACCATGACCGCCATGCCTACGGCGCGGCATGGGATAGCGGCAGCGTCCGTAGGGGAAAAGATATATGTTCTTGGAGGAGTTAAAGATACTGTTGGGGGAGTTGGAGGAGTTGAATTTCAGGCCACAAACGAGGCGTATGATCCTGGGGTGGCGACGCAGTTTGCGGGCTTGAGCCCCAACACGCAGTATAGTTTCAAGGCCAAGGCGAGGAATTCGATAGGCGCGGAGACGGGGGAGACGGCCACTATTTCGACTTACACGGCGGCGGTGGCGCCCACGACGTCTTTGGCGGCCTCGACGTTCAGCTCGATTACGGCGTATACGTTTACTTTAAATTGGTCATCCGGGGCTTCCAGCACCGGCTTTAATCCAGCCTATACGGACTACGTGGCGCATTTGTCGACGGCCTCGGATTTTACGGGAACGATTATCTCATCGAATACGAAGAATTTCAATGCGAGCGGATTTTCGCTCACGCCGGACACGACCTATTATGCGCGGGTGAAGGGGAACAATGTGGACGGTGTGGACACATGGTATACGTCATTTGGTTCTTCGATGACGTCCGCGGCGGTGGAGACGTCGCCATTATATTCGACGTATACCTCGGTTTTCAGTTCGAGCTTTACGCTGCAGTGGGATTCAGGTACCAGCGCGGGCGGTTATAATCATTATGGGACGAGGTATGTCGCCGAGATTTCCACGATGTCCAATTTTACTCCGCTTTGGTCCTCCTCCTCGACTTTAAATATTTTCTCGACGTTTACCAGCGTGAACCTGCAGCCCAACACGACCTATTACGCGCGGGTCAAGGGCATAAACGCCATAGGCGCCTCGTCGGCGTATCTGGATTTCGGCTCGACTGTCACTTTGACGGTGGCTCCGGTCGCCTCCACCCAGTATTCGACGTTTACGTCGGTATATGCTTCGAGTTTTACGGTCAATTGGGATTCCGGGACGCAGGCGGGGGGCTTCAACCCGTCCAGCACCAGATACCTAGCCGAGATTTCCACCAAATCTAATTTTACCCCGCTTTGGTATTCTTCAAGCACTTTGAATATCAGCGCGGGGTTTACGGGGCTCACGGCCAATACGACCTATTACGCGCGGGTGAAAGCGGTCAATCATCAAAATATTTCGACAAATTACTTCGATTTGGTTTCTACGGTAACGGCCATTGAGACTCCGACGGACATTATCTTTGACGAGATAACGCCTTCGACGATCACGGCGTCTGCGTATGCGTCGACGTTTACCA
>MGUX01000141.1:0-2509 GCA_001800185.1 Elusimicrobia bacterium RIFCSPLOWO2_12_FULL_59_9 | reverse complement strand
CTTGGCACCTGAACGGTAGCACGTGGACAACCCAGGCGACGATGCCAACGGCCCGCCTATATAATTTTGCGTCTGCTTCTGCGGGAGGCAAAATATATGCCATCGGGGGAGGAGTGGCGGGAGTCGCGTCTAGCAAGAACGAGGAGTATGATCCTGTGGCCAACAGTTGGAGCACCAAGGCGGCCATGCCTACCGCTAGGGATGGTTTGGCAGCTGCTGCTGTTTTGGAAAAGATTTATACGGTTGGTGGATGGGCTGGGGTGGATGCGAGTACCAAGACCGAGGAGTATGATCCTGCGGCCAATAGTTGGGTCACCAAGGCGTCCCTGCCGGCGGGAAGGACGGATTTAGCTGTTGTTAATTTGGGAAGCAAGATTTACGCCATTGGTGGAAATGCCGGGGGCTCCGAGAGCGCCAAGAACGAGGAGTTCGATCCTGCAGCCAACCGGTGGGTGACGAAGGCGGCGATGCCGACACCTCGGCAGGGGTTGGCGGCTGCTTCTGCGCAGGGAAAGATTTACGTCATCGGGGGATCTGGAGCGGTAGCCAGCGGGGACGAGAATGAGGAGTATGCCCCAGGCGCGGATAGTTGGGTTACCAAAGCTCCCCTCCCGACTGTCAGGGAAACTTTGGCGGCCGCTTCCGTAGGGGGGAAGATTTACGTTATTGGAGGATATACCGTTGTCGTGAGCAGTATGAACGAGGTGTTTGATCCCTTGCTCAACAGTTGGATAACGAAGGAGGCGATGCCCACGGCCCGGCAATACTTGTCTGCGGTCGTGATGGGGGGCAAGATCTACGCCGTTGGCGGCTATACGGTTGCCATCAGCAGCATCAATGAGGCGTATGATCCCGGGGTGGCGACGCAGTTTACGGGGCTGAGCCCCAACACGCAGTACAGTTTCAAGGCCAAGGCGAGGAATGCGATAGGCGCGGAGACGGCGGAGACGGCGACCATCTCGACTTATACGGCGGCATTGGCGCCGACGACGCCTTTGGCGGCTTCGACGTTCAGCTCGATTACGGCGTATACTTTCACTTTGAATTGGTCGTCCGGGGCTTCCAGCACGGGTTTCAATCCGGCTTATACGGATTACGAGGCGCATATAGCGACGGCGTCGGATTTCACGGGAACAATTATTTCATCAAAGACGAAGAATCTTAATGCGAGCGGATTTGTTCTCAAGCCCAACACGACCTATTACGCGCGGGTGAAGGGAATCAATGTGGACGGCGTGGACACATGGTATACGTCATTTGGTTCTTCGATGACATCCGCGGCGGTGGAGGCTTCCACGCAGTATTCAACGTTTACGTCCATTTTTAGTTCAAGTTTTACGGTGAACTGGGATTCCGGAACAAGCGCGGGAGGTTATAACCCTGCGGGGACGAGGTATTTCGCCGAGATTTCCACGATGGCAAGTTTTAATCCATTGTGGAGTTCTTCCTCAACGCTAAATCTGCAAGCAGGGTTCACAGGCCTTAGCGACAATTCAACCTATTATGCGCGAGTCAAGGGAATCAACGCGATTGGCGCCTCATCAAGTTATGTGGATCTGACTTCCACGATCACGGTTATCACCACGCCGACCGATATTATATTTGACGACGTATTCGCGACCACCATCACCGCTTCGGCTTATGCTTCGACGTTTACGAATATCGGCATTGGACAAACAGGCTTCAGGCTCGCCAAGGGCGGCGCGTATGAGGCATGGCATCTCAACGGCAATTCGTGGACCACAAAAACCGCAATGCCCACGGCCAGGAGAATGCTCGCCGCAGCGACAGTCGGAGGTAAAATTTACGCCATTGGAGGCACTAACGGGACTGCGCGAAACCAAAATGAAGAATACGACCCCATATTAGATAACTGGAGTACAAAAGCCACTTTGCCCACTGCGCGGGCGGAATTGACGGCTGCCAGTGTTGGGGGAAAGATATATGCGATTGGGGGCGTTAGTAGTAAAAATGAAAATGAAGAATATGATCCAGTGGCAAATAGCTGGGTTACCAGAGCAGCTATGCCTACAGGCAGACATCTATTGGCGGCGACAACGATCGGCAGCAAAATTTATGTTATGGGTGGAGATAATGGCACTTCGAGAAATGAAAATGAACAATATGACCCCGACACGAATACCTGGACAACTAAAGCGTCTTTACTGACGGCTAGAGATGGTTTAATTACTATTGCGGACGGCGTTAAGATCTACGCAATTGGGGGGTCCAATGGCACTAATAGAAACCAAAATGAAGAGTATGATCCTACGCTGAATAATTGGACTACTAAGCAAGCCATGACCACTGCAAGAAGTGGTTTAACAGGTGTGGAGATTGGGAAAAAAGTTTATGTTGTCGGTGGATTTTCTGGGAGTGCAAGCGGGAAAAACGAAGCATATGATCCTACGGCGGATAGTTGGATAACTAAACAGGATATGCCGACGGCACGGTACAGTTTAGCAGCGGCTTCCGTTGGTGGCAAATTGTACGTCATTGGCGGGGATAA
>MGUX01000140.1:1125-6039 GCA_001800185.1 Elusimicrobia bacterium RIFCSPLOWO2_12_FULL_59_9 | reverse complement strand
GAAGGAAGCCGTCAGGCTCGTGGCCGAAGTGCGGCAAAGATATCCCGCCAGCCCCTTATGGATGTCGACCGAAATCGTCTGCCTCTATGAAGCCGGCGATTTTAACGCCCTTCTGCCGGCCGCTTTGGCTTATCTGCAAGCGGTGAAAGCGCATTGGCAGAAGTATCATGAGGCGATGTTGTCCAAAGCCCATGTGGCCGTCGGCACCGCTTACTGGGCGTTGGGGAAGAAAGAGCACGCCATGGCGGCTTTCCGCGACGGCGTGGCGGTGATGGAGCAAGCCGGCAAACCCACGCGCTGGGGACTCTGGTCGCAAATCCGGCTGGGCCAATTGCTCGATCTGGAAAACAAGAGGGAGGAGGCGCTGCGCTGCTATAAGGCCGTGATCAAGGCTCCGGACCTCTGGAAACTGCATGAGACGGCCCGGCCTTGGCTCAAAAAACCTTTCACCGGCCAAGAGCCGATCGGTCCCCTCCCTCCGCCTTAGCGCTAGCCCGAATTCCCAATTTGGGAATTCGCCCGCAGGGCCGTCGCTGCAAAGCAGCGACGGGGGGGTCCGGCGCCGCAGGCGCAACCTCAGTTGCATAATTTTGTAGGGCACTTTGAGACGAGAAAGAGGACGCAACTGAGGTTTTCGGGCTATCCAAGCTTCGTGGCGCGCATGACATCCCGGATTAATTCTTCGGCTTCGGTGCGGTTGGTCAGGACGATGCCGCGGTAATGCGGATAATTGGCCTCGTCGTAAACGGAAAGGGCGTTGTCGAAACTTTGGATCGCGTCCTCCAACACCTTGAGGCTTTCATCGCCCGTCGTGTGGCTTCCCAAGCTGCGCAGGGCGTTCCCCAAATTATTGTGGGTTCCGGCCCACTGCTGCGGAAGCTCCTTCTGGGTGTAAACCTCCAGGGCGTTGCGGTAGGCGTCCACGGCCTCTTTAAGAAGGCCCGCGCCTTGCTCACCCTCGGATTGGGTCGCCAGGTCGTTTAAGGTGTTTCCCAGGTTGTTCTGGGTCATGGCCCAGTCCTGGGGAAGCTCGTTTTGGGTGCGCACTTTGAGCGCTTGGCGATAAGCCTGCACCGCTTCGCTCAGTAATTTATTGCCGGCTTCGCCGCGCAGTTGGGCGCCGAGGTCTCCCAACGCGGCCCCCAAATTGTTCTGGGTCATGGCCCAGTCCTGGGGAAGCTCGTTTTGAGTGCGCACTTTGAGCGCGTTGCGGAAAGCCTCCACCGCTTGCTGCAGAAATTCGGCGCATTGCGGACGGCCGCGCAAGCGGAGCGCGAGGTTCCGGAGGGTGACGCCCAGATCGTTTTGGGTCGTGGCCCATTGCTGGGGGATGTCACCCTGCGTGCGGACGCGGAGCGCACCCTGGTAGGCCTCCACCGCCTCCGAAAGCAGGCCTTTGCCTTCCTCGCCTCCGAGGCGGGCGCCCAGGTCGTTTAAGGTGTTGCCGAGATTGTTCCGGGTGACGGCCTGCTCCAGAGGAAAGGTTTTTTTCGTGCGCACCCGCAGCGCCTCGCGGTAGGCTTCCACCGCATCCCTGAGAAGCTTGTTGCCTTCCTCGCCCCCCAAGCGGACTCCCAGGTCGTTGAGCGCCACGCCGAGGTTGTTTTGAACCATGGCCCAATCCGCGGGATGGGTCTCGAAAGCCAGCACCGCGAGGGCATTTTGATATTTTTCCGCCGCCTCGCGCAGCAGGGCGTTGCCGTCCTCGCCGCGCAGCCGGGTGCCTAGGTTCCTGAGGGTCACCCCGAGGTTGTTTTGAGTCGCCGCCCAGTCTTCCGGAAACTCTTTTTGAGCCGGCAGCAGCAGCGCGGCGCGATACACCTCGGCCGCCTCGCGAAGATAGGCGATTCCCTCGGCGGGATGGGCGAAACGGCCCAAAATGGAAAGGGCGATGGCGCGATTGAAGCGGGAGGCCATCGCCACGGAGTCTCCCTCCAGAATCAGCGGTTGCGGCGCGGAACTCTGCAGCTTCTGGTAGGCATCTATCGTCGCCCTTAGATATTTTTGAGGGTTCGACACCTCCCGCGACCTTCTCTGCAGGCAAAGGGCGCGATAAAAATGCCCCTCGTTGGATTGCACCCGCTCAAAAATCTTGATCGCCCGCTCCAAGAGGTTCACGTTGTAATAGGCCAAGCCGTTGGCCAAATTCAACAGCGCGGCGGGCTGGTCGGCTGGAAATTCCGGCAGAGGCAAATGCCTGGGCTGCGGAGAAATGAATTCGCCCATCCGGCGGAGGGCGATGGGAGTCCTCTCCGAGCAGCGGGTGACCGTCAGGCGCGCGCTGATGAGAAGCTTCCCCTGGTCCTTGCGAACGTCTCCCCAAAGGATCAGGTGGGCTCTGCCTTCGCGGCTTTGGCTCAGCCGCAGTACCGACTGCCGCCTTTCGCGCTCGTCCTTGCCGGTCACCGGCCGGGAAAGGTATTTGACCTGCAGCGGGACGCCTTCCGACTGGCTGTCCATCAGGCGGCGCCCGATTTGACGGGCCAGGTCTGCGGACTCCTTCTGCGTCTCGGGATTGGCGGGAAGAAAAGGGGCCACGGCCACGACCAAAATGTCCTCCGGCAGAGAACCGGGCTTAAAAAGCCACCAGAAGACCACAAACAGGGCGCTGGAGGTCCAGAAAAACCAATGCGTCAGGACCTGGCCGTTTTCCAAGCCGAAATAGTTCTGGGCGGCGGCGTAGGCGGCCGGAATCCCCGCCAATGGGAATAACAGCGCCCAATGCTTGCTTAGCGACCGCCGGCTGACGGAGATGCCTCCGGATTCCCCCATGTTATTTTCCCCGCGAAATATCATGCCTAATATTGTAGTCGTTTTTCAATAGCCGGCCCCTTTCCTGCGTGCACAATCGCTATTTAATATAATGGACCAGATGAAAATCGTTTTGGCGCAGATCAATACCACGGTGGGCGACATCGGCGGCAATATGGACAAAATCCGCGCGTGGACCCGCCGCGCCTCCGCCCAAGGGGCGGATTTGTGCGTTTTTCCGGAGATGAGCCTGACGGGATACCCCCCCTTGGACCTTCTGGAACAAAGGGATTTCGTGGCGGCCAATTTGAGGGCGCTCAAAAGCCTGGCGCGCTGGAGCGGAAAAACGGCCATTCTCGTGGGCTACGTGGACTTCAACCCCCGGACCGCCGGAAAGCCCCTGCACAACGCCGCGGCGTTGCTGCACCGCGGCCGGCTGGCCGCCAAGCGCTTTAAAACACTGCTTCCCGCCTACGACGTATTCGACGAGACCCGCTATTTCGAGCCCGCCCGCTCCAATTCTCCGGTCCCGTTCCGGGGCGAGAGGCTGGGCATCAGCATCTGCGAAGACGCCTGGAACGACGCCACGTTTTGGCCCGACCGCCGCTATCCCCTCGACCCTCTGGAGATTCAAAAACGCCAAGGGGCGAGCACGCTCATCAATATCGCCGCCTCCCCGTTTTGGCGCGGCAAAAACCACTTTCGAGGGCGCATGTTCAAAAGCCACGCCGTGAAGCTCGGCCTGAGATCTTACTTCTGCAATTTGGTGGGCGGCAACGACGAGCTGATATTTGACGGCCACAGCCTGGCCTTCGACGCGCGCGGACGCCTGCTGGCCCAGGGCGCCTCCTTCGAGGAGGATTTCCTGTTCTTGGACCTCGACGATCCGCACCCCAGACCGGCCCCCCCGCGCCTCGGCGACACCGGGGAAATTTACCTCGCCTTGGTCGCGGGCCTCAGGGATTACGCCCAAAAATGCGGTTTTGAGACCTGCCTTCTGGGCCTCAGCGGCGGGATAGACTCCGCCGTCGCATGCGCCCTGGCCTGCGCCGCGCTGGGGCCGGGCAAAGTCATCGGCGCGGCGATGCCCTCCATGCACTCTTCCGAGGAGAGCTTGCGGGACGCGCGCCGATTGGCCGAAAATCTGGGCGTGCGCTTTCTGACGCTGCCCATCACCGGCATTTATCGCGCCTGCATGGAGGTCCTCGATGCCCCTTTCAAAAACCTTCCCGAGGACGTCGCCGAACAAAATCTCCAGGCCCGCATTCGCGGGAACCTCTTGATGGCCCTTTCCAACAAATTCAACGCGCTCTTATTGTCCACCGGCAATAAATCCGAGCTGGCGACCGGCTACTGCACCCTCTACGGAGACATGAACGGCGGGCTGGCCGTCCTCGGCGACGTGCCGAAGACGACCGTTTACGCCTTGGCCGCCCATATCAACCGCGAGAAGGAGATTATTCCGCGTGAAACGATATTGAAAGCCCCCTCCGCGGAGCTCAAACCCGGCCAAACGGACCAGGATGATTTGCCCCCCTACGCGGACTTGGACCGCGTCCTGGAAGCTTATATCGAAAAACGGCGCTCCTTGAAGGAAATCCAGAGGATGAAAATCCTTCCGGCGGATGAAGTCCGCGCCATCATCGAGCGCGTCAACCGCAACGAATACAAGCGCCGCCAGGCGCCCCCCGTCTTAAAAATCACTCCCAAAGCTTTCGGCATCGGCCGCCGGATGCCCATCGCCCGGGCACTATAAACTGGGCTAGGTCCAAGGACCTAGAAGGGCCTAGGCCTGTAGGCCCTGGCCGCGCGCCGCCATCCGTCTATACTAATAATATGAAGCCCATCAACATCAAAAAGCTCGCGACTCTGGTTCTCTCGGCCCTCCTGGCCATGCCTCCCGTGGCGCAGGCCGCCGCGCAAATCGGCAAAGGCCCGGCGCCTTCCAATTCCATCCAGCGCTATCGCCAACTTTCGGAGCACGGGCGCCTGAGGCTTATCAGCAATACCTCGGAGTTGAGCCGGTACCTCAAAGAGGTCGGGCAATTCGCGAAATATCTCCCCGAGGCGGCGGCCAAGCTGCCGGCCCTGCTTCAAACCCACGAGCGGCTGATGGGATCCGTGGTCGTCCAGAAAAACGGCGCTTTCATCGAATTTAAACCC
>MGUX01000140.1:900-1081 GCA_001800185.1 Elusimicrobia bacterium RIFCSPLOWO2_12_FULL_59_9 | reverse complement strand
AAAAACGGCGCTTTCATCGAATTTAAACCCATCCGGGGCCCGCCGCAAAACTTAGTTCAAGTGCCCCTCTCCGCCGTGGAGGAGGACAGCCAGGACCCGCATTACAACCATCTGCGCGCCATGTTCGACGGGACCGGGGACCGCCCCCTGGCGGAGCTTTCAAGAAGGGCCTCCGCGCTGG
>MGUX01000140.1:0-847 GCA_001800185.1 Elusimicrobia bacterium RIFCSPLOWO2_12_FULL_59_9 | reverse complement strand
TCGGGCTTGAGCCCGGTGGATTTGGAGCCCGGCGCCTCCCCGCGCCGCCGGGAAGCCGTCTTCGGGGTCAAGTATGACCGCCTCGCGCCGCTATTCCGGGAAAGCCACCGCAAGCTCGCGGAGGTGGTCGCCGATCCGGAATTTCCCCGGCTCAGCGCGGGCCGCCAAGCGGATTTGAAAATGCTCTACGGCATGCTGGAATCCTTCAATTTTCTGACGACCCGGCCGCCCTCGGCGCCCTCCTTTGAAACGGACAAGGGCGGCGTCGCCCTGCTGGAAAAAGAGGGCTATGTTTGGCGGGTTCGCAACGACTTGGGCTTCGGGGTCTCCGATCCGATGGAGATCGTCAATTTCGGGACGAAGATGGTGGCGGGCCTCCAAAAGGCCATCGAATCGTTATCGATGAAGCTTTCCGGGCAAACGGCGGACGCCCTCCTGCCCAAACTTTACGCGCAAGGCTCCACGGACTCCGCGGAGGCGCAGCGCTCGGTCGAGGGCCTGGTGCAGAGCGTCAACCGCTTCGCGGCCGAGGAAATCGCCGCCCCTTCAGCCAATGCGCCGGTCAATAATTCTCTGCAGGTGCCGCAAGGCTACAACCTGGAGCTCAGGAAATGGGATTGGAGGCGGCGCAGCGCTGAAATCCGCCAGAGTCCCTATTTTCCGAAACGCCACTTTTTGCCCAACGACGAGGATGAGCCCGGAACCTTGGCCCTGGACTTGAGCAATCCGGACGACGCGGACGCCTCGGCCCCAACGGCGGGCATCGCGCCGCAGCTCATCAGCGAGGGCTTTCCGGGCCGGGCTTTTCAGGCCTTCCAATTCCGGCGCACCGAGGCCGCGCAGAAGC
>MGUX01000139.1 GCA_001800185.1 Elusimicrobia bacterium RIFCSPLOWO2_12_FULL_59_9 | reverse complement strand
AAAGGAGCAGCGTTTCGACGCGGGGGAATCTTTTCCCGTCAGGCAGCTTTTTTTCCGCGCTGTCCGTTCCGGGGGATGGATGGAAAAGGGCCGCCGCACCCTGGGGGCGAGCCCAGGGAAAGAGGGGCGCTATGTGCGCGCTTCGCTTCCTCACGGAAAGATTCGCTCACTGGCGCTGGATGCCACGCTGCGGGCCGCGGCCCCTTATCAGGGCCGGCGGAGAGCAGCGGGAGAAACGGCGTTTCAACTTAGGTCCTGGGACCTCAGGGAAAAAATCCGCGAAAAAAAAATCGGCAATCTCATTCTTTTCCTGGTCGATGCCAGCGGCTCCATGGGCGCGTGGCGCAGGATGGTGGCAGTGAAGGGCGCCATTCTCTCTCTGCTTAAAGACGCTTACCAGAAGCGCGATCGTGTGGGGCTTTTAAGCTTCCGTGGAGAAGGGGCTGAGCTCTTGCTCCCCCCTACGGGGAACTTCAAGAAGGCGGAGGCCAGGCTTAAAGAGCTCCCTACGGGTGGCCGCACACCTTTGGCCCACGGCTTAAGGCTTGCCTTACAGATGTTTCAGCGCCCCGGTTATCAGGAGAGACCCCCTTTTTTAGTTTTGGTTTCCGACGGCAGGGCGAATGTTTCTCTGGCGCACGGAGATCCAATGGCAGAGGCTAGAATCGCCGCCTGTGAGATCGGCAAAAGAGGCATCCCTGCTCTGGTAGTGGACGCGGAAGCGGGCTTCTTTCGCCTGGGCCTGGCTAAAGAGCTGGCTCGCGCGATGAGAGGGGTCTATTTGACGCTGGAACAGCTGGAGGGAAATCAGATGGCCAGGATAGTCCGCAGGCTGATCGGCGTCCGGCGCCTCGAGAGGCTCTAATGCTGAGTGGAAAAACGGTAAACCTCCTTCTGTTCCTGCTCGTTTTCCTCTTCCTTTTTTGGATCTTTACCGTCCCTCTGCCCAGCCATGTCCGTCCTGCGCAGATTATCGGTCCGCCGCAGAGGATCGTCTCCGCCAATCTGCGCAGCGACGAAGTCTTGCTCTCTCTTGTGAACAGAGAGCGCCTCATTGCCGTGAGCCATTTGTCCCTCGATCCCTCCCTTTCGAATGTGGCCGAGGAGGCGAAAAAAATCCCGCACAAGGTCAAGGTCGATCCTGAGATGATCTATGGGCTCAAGCCGGATCTCGTCGTGGTTGGGGAAGGCTCTTCTCCAGACGCCATAAACCAACTGCGCGCACTGGGGATCGCGGTCTTTAAGACGACCCGCTTTGACTCGCTTGCGGATATCCAAAAGGCAATCCTCGACTTAGGGAAAGCTGTAGGCGAAGAGAAAAATGCCGAGGCGCTGGTTTCAACGGCTCAACGGCGGCTCCGTAGGGTTGGCGAGCGGGTGGGCCGGGCGCAACGTCGCCCGTTGGTTCTCTACTACAGCACGGGCGGCTACAGCGGGGGCCGGGGTACGGTCGTCGACGATGTTATTCGGGCCGCCAGCGGGAGAAACCTGGCGGCGGAGAAGGGAATCAATGGATACAAGAAGCTCTCCCTGGAGGCTCTGGTCATGGACGGGCCTGAAGTCATTTTATTAGGGGAAAGAAGTGAGAGAGAAAAACTCCTTTACCAGGAGGTCTTGTCTCACTCCGGCCTCAAGCAGGTCAAAGCCGTTAGAGAGAAGAGGGTCTATGCCATTCCGAGCCGCTATCTGGTCACTTCCTCGCACTACATCGTAGAAGGAGCGGAACGATTGGCCCGGCTGCTTCATCCAGCTCTCTTCTCGGGCGATCCGGAGAGTTGAGGTCCGGAAAAGTCTATGGATCGACTTCAACTCCGGTGGCTCCTCTTCCTGTTGCTTCTCCTTGGCGTCAGCGTCGGGCTGACCACGGCGAAGGGGATCGTGGTTATTCCCCTTAAGGATATCGGTTCGATCTTTTTTAGCCAGCTACCTTGGCTCTCGTCCCATGTCGATCCCAGGATGGAAGCTATCGTGCTCCATATCCGTTTACCCCGAGTCCTGGTCGCCGCCCTTGTGGGAGGAGGCCTGGGGCTCTCAGGCGCGGTCATGCAGGCCCTCTTCCGCAATGGCTTGGCCGATCCCGGTATTCTGGGGGTTTCGAGCGGAGGAGCGCTGGGCGCCGTGATTGCCCTCTCCTTCGGCTTTGCCTCAGAGCATATCTTTTTTTTGCCCGGCATGGCCTTTTTGGGTTCTCTGGCTGCAGTCTCGTTGGTTTATCTCCTCGCGAGCCAGAGGGGAGCGATGCCCCTTTCCGTGCTGCTTCTATCCGGCCTGGCAGTCAGCGCGCTACTCTCCGCGTTGACATCGCTTCTGTTGAGTCTCACCAGGAACCTGTTTCTCTTGCGCGAGACCCTCTTCTGGTTGATGGGAGGGCTGGAGGGAAGGGGATGGGAGCACTTGAGGATCATAGCTATTCCGGTCTGCGTGGCGAGCCTTTTGCTGCTCGCGTTTTCCCGCGAGCTCAATATCCTGATATCGAGCGGCGAAGAGAGCGCCCGGACACTAGGGATCCATACGAAGCGTCTCACTCAAATCCTTCTCGTTCTTACGTCTCTGATCACCGGCGCAGTGGTCTCGGTAAGCGGGGTGATCGGCTTTGTCGGTCTGGTGGTTCCTCATGTCATGCGCCTGATCCTTGGGCCGGACCACAGGGTTTTACTCCAGGGCAGCTTTATCGGAGGGGCCATCTTTCTCGTCTGGTCCGATTATTTCACCCGTACCCTCTTCCCCTTAGAGGAGGTCCGTCTAGGAATTGTAACCTCTTTTGTCGGCGTCCCATTTTTTCTTTATCTCTTGCATCGAGAGCGCAGGAGCCTGGGTTGGTAAGGTAAAGATAGGCATGGCGTGGAGGGAACTGCTCGATTCCTCCGCGGCGCTCCTGGTAAGCGCCGTTCTGCTGGACCTCGCTGTCGGCGATCCCCGCTCGTTGCCGCACCCTGTCGTCCTGATGGGGAAGCTCATTGCCTGGGCGGAGAGGGCTCTTCGGAGCGGTGAACCGCGGAGGGATTTCATAGCCGGGATGGTTCTCACGCTCACGCTGGTTGGGCTTTCCGGCGCAGCCGCTTGGGTGTTGGTTTCTCTCTTCTCGCTCCTACCCTTATGGCTGTCCTTCCTGGCGACGCTGGGTTTGGCGTCGACCACGCTCGCCGCGCGCGGTCTTCTCAGCGCCTTATGCCGGATCGAAACGCCCCTGCGGGAAGGAAATCTTTTTGAGGCCCAAAAACAGCTCTCCCATATCGTTGGGCGAGAGACTCACTCCTTGGACCGGGATAAAGTTCTCCGCGCCGGCTTGGAGTCCTTGGCCGAGAACACTTCAGACGGCATCGTGGCCCCGCTCTTTTACCTTTCTTTGGGCGGAATACCGGCAGCCATGGCATACAAGGCCATCAACACCCTCGACTCCATGATCGGATACAGGAACGAACGGTACCTTTACTTCGGCCGATTCGCCGCGCGCCTGGATGATGTCGTGAATTTTATCCCGGCGCGGCTGACGGCCCTTTTTATGGTGCTGGCGGCTTATCTTATGCGCTTGGATGGCGCGCAAGCCCTGCGTGTTGTCAGAAGAGATCACGGAAACCATCCCAGTCCCAACGCGGGCTATCCCGAAGCCGCTCTCGCGGGAGCATTTGGAATTAGATTGGGAGGCCCGAGCAGCTACTTGGGTCAACTGGTGTCGAAACCCTATATCGGCGAGGAAAAAACTCCGGTCGATATCCGCATGCTGAAGGAGGCCCGGTGGTTATGTCTGGTGACGACCCTGCTCTCGCTCATGACCTTTTTGCTTCTGCTGCGGACGATCGCATGACGCCTTGGGAGTGCCTGGATCTCTGCCGGGAGCATGGGGGCGATGTCTTTGCCTGGTCCCGAAGGAGCGGCCTGGATCCGAGAGAGATCATCGACTTCAGCGCCAATATCAATCCCTTAGGACCTCCGCCGGGAGCGCGCAAGGCCTTTGTCGAAAGCTACGGTGAGATTGCCCGCTATCCTGATGTAGAAGTCCATGAACTGAGGGCGGCGCTGGCCGACCGCCACGGAGTAACGCCGGCAGGAGTAGTTCTGGGAAACGGATCGACTCAGCTCATATATCTTCTTTGCCGGGCTTTAAGACCCCGCAAGGGTCTGGTGGTTTTGCCGGCGTTTTCGGAATACGCCAACGCCCTCAAACTGGCGGGCGCGCGGGTTCGATCCCATCTCCTCTCGGTCGAAGACGGCTTTGCCTTCGCGCTCGCGGAATTTATGAAAGAGTGGGAGGAAGGCGCGGACATGGTATTCCTCTCCAATCCTAATAGCGCTACCGGCCAGGTCATCCCCAGAGGATCTATGCGGGCGATGGCGCGCTTTGCCTTGAGAAAAAAGAGCCTTCTGGTCGTCGATGAGGCCTTTATGGACTTCGTAGAAAGCGAATCGATTAAAGACCTGGTTCAAGGGAATCCGTACCTGATTGTACTCCGCTCCCTAACGAAGTATTACAGCATCCCAGGCCTTCGCCTCGGCTACCTTTTAACCCATCGCCGAACGGCGGAGATGCTTGCTCCATACCAAGAACCCTGGTCCGTCAATGGACCGGCGCAAAAGGTCGCCCTGGCCTGTCTCGCCGAATCGACGTTCAGTTCAAGAACAACCCAATGGTTGCAGCGAGAAAAACTCTTTTTGTTAAAAGGCCTGGCTAAGGTGAAAGGCCTTCACCCCTATCCCTCTCAAGTGAATTTTGTCTTAGTTGGCTTGGATCGCATTGGGATCAACGCTACGGAATTGCGTTCTTATCTTCTTCAGAAGAGCATATTAATCCGTTCTTGCGATTCCTTTTTTGGCTTAGGATCCAGATATTTTCGCGTAGCCGTGCGGCTTAGAAAAGACAACGCGCGTCTCCTAAAAGGGTTAGAGGAGATCATGGGTCCTTCTCTGGGCGAATAGTGATAAAGCTTGTTCTTTATGAGAAAAGGGATCGTTCTGGTTACCGGAGGGGCGCGTTCAGGGAAAAGCCAGTACGCTGAAGGGCGTGCCGTGGCGCTGGGGACAAGATTACTTTATCTGGCTACGGGGGAGGCAAGGGATGAGGAGATGGCGCGCCGGATAGCGGAGCATAAGAAAAGGCGCGGCGAGCGGTGGATGACCGTCGAGGAGCCATTGGAAGTCGGGAGGGCGTTGGCGGAGCGCCAAGGAAAGGTCGATTGCGCTTTGGTCGATTGCCTTACGCTATGGGTCAGTAATCTTCTGATCCAAAGGGGTGAGGAGAATGTTGCCAAGGCGACGGAAGATCTCATTCAAGTACTGCCTCGACTCGACTTTCATCTTCTTTTCGTGACCAATGAGGTCGGATGGGGGATTGTCCCTGACAACCCGCTGGCGCGACAGTTTCGTGACCTGGCCGGACGGGTCAACCAACGGATCGCGGAAGCGGCGCATGAGGTGGTTCTTATGGTGGCCGGAGTTCCAGTGGTTGTAAAACAGCACCACTCCCGTTAACGGCAAAAGAGATGAACTCATGACGTTGTTAGAGGAGACGCTCAAAAATATCCTCCCCTTGGACCGCTCCATCGAGTCCAAGGCGCAAAGTCGTCTGGATCAGCTAACCAAACCGCAAGGGAGTCTGGGAAGGTTGGAGGAGCTGGCTTTAAGTGTGGCCTGTATCCAG
>MGUX01000138.1 GCA_001800185.1 Elusimicrobia bacterium RIFCSPLOWO2_12_FULL_59_9 | reverse complement strand
ATACAGGACCGAAAACAACCCGGTGGCCAAAAGGCGCGTGACCACCCCCATTTCGCCCATCTGAGGATTGGGCACCAAAACGAAGGTCACCAAGCCCCCGAAAAGCCCCAGAAGCCACAGGGAGACGGAGAGCACCATTTTGGTCGCCAAAAATATGCAAACGCCGGTGATGACTCCCCCGGCAACCAATAAGACGATCTGGCTCGTTAAAAGGCCCCCTAAAAGAAGCAACACTCCCAAGGCGACGCCGGCATAGATGGCGGGGTGGGACATCCAATGGATGTCAATTCTTTTGAGTTTCAGGTTCATTCAAGTCTCCTTTGAAAAGCAGTCTCGCCTGCGCGGCTGGCGGAGCCATGCGGCCCCGGTCACGCGAAAAACCGCACCTCTTCCTTCTTGGGCTCAAAATAAATGAGGGTTCGAGCTCCCGCCTCGGTCTCGCCCTCCCCCAAACGCACCACCCTGACCTGGCAGGGACGGTTTTGAAACGCGGCGGCCCCCTCTATGACCTCGTTGGGCCGCTCCAACGCCTGCCCCACCAAGCGCAGAAGGTCCTGCTGCTGCGTGTCCACGACGTCGAGCAGGTGCAGAGGGCTGTCGCCGGCGGCCTTTTCGATTTGTATATTGGTATAGAGCACGTTGTTGTTTTCATCCACGACGATGGCATGGTGGCTTTGGGCCATGACCAAAAATATGGATTTCCACCAACTGATCTCCGCCTGGCCCCGCGCCGCCTCTCTGCCGCGCATCGCCACCAGCTCCGCGCGGACTTTTTCAAGGAGCTCCGCCAACGCTCCCTCCACGTCGCCAATCTCCCCCTTGGCCCCTGCGGGATGAAAATCCAGGGTCTTGATGGAGACGGCATCCACCGATTCTTTTAGCATATCTAATGGCTGGAGGACAAACTGATAAAGGAAAAAATACAGGGGGATGCCGAGCATCAAAAGCACCCCCAGCGCTCCGACGAGATATTTACTGCGCGCGTCCTTGAGGACCTTTTGGACGTCCTTGCGGGACACCTCCATCGCGATGAGGCCGATGATTTCCGTCCCAACCGAGAGCGGAACCGCCACCTCATAGGCTTGGCCGCCGGGAATAAGCTGGTGCTGGGAGGTTTTGGATTGGTAGGCCTGGCGGATGGCGTCGGTCTGAACCCCGTACTTCTCCTCGTAGGATTCCCACGCCTGTCCCCAAAGGTTCGGATCCTTATGCCAGCGGATGCGGCCGTATTGGTCCGAAGCCTTGTTGAGATTTAAGTAAAGAATCTGGTTGATGCGGGGGTCCTCCAGAATCGACATCATCACGTCGGATTCGGCGAAAGTGATGGCGCCGGGATTTTTTTGCAGCCCCGAAACCAGCGTGGGATGATAGATGCGGACCCGGCTGGCGGCGTCCTCATAGAGCTTCTTATCAAACGTCCATTTAAAGAGGTTGTGCGCGAAAATCCCCCCCAAAAACATAACGTAGAATCCGGTGAAGCCGAACCAAATAATCCATTTGATGGAGAGTTTCATTGCCCTAGCATCGATTGGCGCACGCGGCGAAGACCGGCCTCCACGTCGGGGTTGGCGGGATCCAGGCTTCTGGCCTTCAACCACTCGCTTCTCGCCGCTTCGAAGTTTTGCGAATGATAGAATTTAAGCCCCTTGAGATAGTATTCCTGCGCCATCCGCTTCTGCTCCTCCGTGGGAGCTTGGGGAACTTTAGCCTCCTCTTTTTTCGGACCCGCCATCTCCGAGGCCTGTATCACCGGCGCCTCCTTGACGGCGCCCGCCTTTTCCGCTTTCGCCGGCTTTTCCGCCTCGGCCTTCTTCTCCTGTTTCTCCTTCTCCAGATCCTGTTGCTTCTCCTTTTCTTTCTTCGCTTCGGCCTCCTTTTTGGCGGCGGCTTGCTTGATTTTCCGGTTCGCGCGGGAGATCAGCCCGGCCGCCGCCTTCGGGTCATAGCCCATCTTTTCCGCCTCCTGCCATGAGGCGATGGCGGATTTGTATTGTCTTTGATTATAAAAACGGTTGCCCTCGTTGAGGTGCTTGCGCGCCTGGCGGTCCTGAATCCTCCCCAGATAGGTCTTGGCGCGGAGATTGGCCGGATCGATTTCCCAGGCCGCCCGCAAACCCTCCATCGCCTTTTGCCAATCGCCCTTTTTATAATCCGCCAAGGCGATCCGCATTTGGCGCGTGGATTTTTGCTGCTGCAGCTCGTCTTCGGCGCGAGCGATGCGCCGCTGAAGCCCGGGATATTTGTTGTCGCGCGTGAGCGCGGAATACCACTGGTCCAGTGCCTCCTGGAGTTGCCCCTTCTCGTAGGCGGCTTCGCCCCGCCCCACATGATAGCGGGCCAACTCCTTTTCCACCCGCTTGAGCCAGTACTTCGCCTTCAAATTATACGGCGCCAGCTTGGCCATTTCATCCCATGATCGAGCCGCCTCGACGAGCCGGTCCTGGCGGTAAAGGCTCATGCCTTCCGCGAAACGGTCCTCGACGTATTTCCTTTGGGAAAGCGTGGGCCTTTCCGCCAAGCCGCTCAGTTGCGAGGTCGCTTTCTTTAAAATCCCGGCGTCTTCAAAACTGGAATCGATGGAAAGCATGGTCGCGGCCAATTGATTGGCCCCGTCATAATCGCCCCCGCGATAGAGCTCATAGGCGTTTTCGTAAATGGATTCGAGCATGGCGCGCGTGACGCGCCTTTTCTCAAAATTAATCGTCGTCAAAAACTGCTTTTGCTCCGCCTCTGCGCTGGAGGCGCCCACGTTGACGTCTTTAAATTTCAGAAAGAGGAGCTCCTCATCGGGGGACTTTGCCTGAGCCCCGGAGGGAAACAAGAGAAGAAGCAATAGGAATAAAGTCGTTAAGTGATCGAGTGATCGAGTGGTCGATAGTGAGAAAGTGATCGAGTGGTCGAGTGATCGAGTGATCGAGTGGGGCACAACAACCCTCGACTGCATTTTTTCAACAACGCGGCAAATTGGAATCACTTTTTGCTCCACCGATATCCCCATATCACTTGATCACTGACCACTGATCACTGATCACTTTCTCTCCTAAAACGGCATCCCTCCGGTGACCAAATTCATGATCATCGGCGAAAGCATCAGCAAAAAGACCGTCGGAAAAATAAAAATCATGATCGGGAAAAGCATCTTGGTGGAGGCCTGCGCCGCGAGCTGCTCCGCCTGGGTCAGTCTTCGAAAACGCAGGTCGGCGCTGAAGCTCCTGAGCAGCCCGACCAGGCTGGTGCCCAACTCATCGGATTGGATGATCAAGCCGACGAAGGAGCGCACTTCCTGGAGCCCCGTCCTATCGGCGAAGTGCCGGAGGGCGTCCGGCCGGGTGTAGCCCAGCTCGACCTCGTTGATGGTTTTCTCAAGCTCGAGCTCCACCGCCGTTTTCTTGGGCGCCACCGAGACGATTTTTGCAAAGGCCGCCATATAATCGAGCCCCGACTCGATGGTCAGCGCCGCCAAATCCACCATGGCGGGAAAACCCTGGAGAATGGCCTTCTGGCGCTTTCGAACCTGGCCTTTGAGGCTGGCGTCTGGAAAATTAAATCCGATGAACATGCCGAAAAGCGCCAACGGCACGCTCTTGCTGACGGCCAGCAGCGCGACGAGTCCCACCACCGCCGTCAGCTCCTTTTTGCGCAGCAGCTTGAGCGGCGCATGCTCTTCGGGCTTTCCGAGCTGAACATGGAGCGCTTCCAAAGATTTTCCCAACCCCATCTTCTCCACCAAGAAAATCTCGAAGCGGTCCTGCATCCCTCTTTGAGGGTCTAGGCTGGCGAAAGGGCCTCCCACCTTGATCGCCGGAGCTTCAATGGCCTGGCTCTTGGCCAAGAGCTTGAGCACGCCGTTGACCAGCGCCATGGAACCCAAGCCGAGAATGGTGGTCAAAATAAGAGCTTCCATATTTCTCCGCTATACGTCGATCTCTCCCATCTTCGAGACGACTTTCATGCCGATGGCGATCCAAACGATGCAAAAAAGCATGACGCCCAGACCGACGTTGCTGGTGTAAAACTCCATCATCTGCTGCGGCTGGAAAGCGAACATGATGCCCGTCATGGCCCACGGCATGATCCCCACCACTTTCGACTGCATGCGCTGCTGCGCCGTCATGCTCTGGGTTTTCTCCTGGAGCTTGCCCTCCTCGCGGATATTTTCGACGATGCGGTCGAAGATTTTCGTCAGGTTTCCGCCGACCTGCCTTTGAATGATGACCGCCCGCACCATATACGTGACCAGCTTGCTGGCCGCCCGTTCCTCCAAACCCTCCAGGCATCTCTCGAAAGGCGTCCCCAACTCGTAATTTTTCAAGACTAAGCCGAATTCCTCCGAGATGGGGGGAAGCATGTCGCGCTGCACCATCGTGAAGGCCCCAATGATGTCAAGGCCGGATTTAAGAGCGTTGGTCATGAGCACCATGGAGTCGATGAGCTGCGCCTCGACCTGGCGGCCGCGGCGCTGGCGCATGGTCTCCAGGACCCAGCCGGGCAGCTTGTACCCGACCCAGGCTCCGCCGAAAGAGAACACGGGAAGAAATATGGGGTGGGCCGTAAACGCCACCATGCCGAGAATGACGCCGGCGCCCAGCGGCACGAACACCAGGTATTGGGCTTTGATCTGGAGAAACTGCTTATTGAATTCCTGGGCAAAGTTCCGGCTGCGCTGAACGTAATTTTCCCAGTTGACGATGATTTTTTCCCGGTTTAATCCTGCGAAGCGAAGCGCCGCCATAAAGATCAGCAGGATTCCGGCCGCGGACCAAAACCAGACCCCAAGTTTGGACGCCGGCTTCTCTTGATCGCCGGGCTGGGGGCCGCGCGGAAGCTGATTAAAGGTCTGGAACACCTCCCGGCTGAGCTTGGAGATGGCGATGATGGACTCGGAGTAGTCGATGCGGTTGTCCACGACGATCGCCGTCATCAGGGACTCCATCTCCGACAGGATCAAATCAAACTCGGAGAGGATGATCCGGCCGCGACCGTCCAAGGACTCCCCTTTATGAGCGCGATAGAGCCGGTCCAGAGCCATTTGAAACTGGATCCGGTTGCGCTGATAAACGCCCAGCAAAGTCCCCGGCATGGCGTCCATCCCGCGCACGAGGGGATCGTCCTTGTATTTGCCTGTGCGGGCCCACGCCGGGTCCGACGGGAATACCTTTTGGGTCGTCTCGAAAAAATTGTAAAGCACCGCGATGGGCGCCTGCCACAGCTTGGCCTCGCTGAGCGTGCCCTGGTCGGGATCTTCCCATGCCCCCGTATTGAGCAGCCGGGGCATATCCAAAATCAGCCAGCGCGGCGGGGGCTGGATGGCCAGCTTTTTGCCTTTTTGAACGTTGCCCTCCGCGTCCACGTAAGGGTAGGCGCCTCCCCCCCCTTCCGCGGCGTAGGGCGCCGGGTCCCACGGCGCGTCCAGATAATAAAAGAGAAGCTGCGTCTGCTCGCGAGCCTTGTTGATCTGAAGAATTTCCTTCTGGTTAAAAAAAGCGCGCAGAGGCGGCGCGTAAATCAAGCCCGCCAAGGCCAATATCCCCGCAAAGCCTATCGGCTTAAGACGCAAGCCCATAGTTCTCAACCTTCCTCTTTTTTCTTGAAAAGATCCAGGGGCATATCGATGCCATTGGATTTAAATTCATGTTGGAAGCTCGGCACATTGCCTACCGCGGCGAACTCGCCCAGCACCTTGCCCTCCGGGGTGACTCCCGTCTGCTTGAACTTAAAGATGTCGCGCACCTCGATTCCCTTCTCGCTTTTGCCCACGATCTCGGTGATATAGCTGACTCTTCTGGAGCCGTCCGAAAAACGGGTGAGCTGGGCGATCATATTGACGGCGGAGGCGACCATTTCGCGGATCGCGGAAATGGGCAGGTCGCCGCTGGCCATCATGCACATGGCCTCCATGCGGGTCAACGCGTCGCGCGGGGTGTTGGCGTGAATCGTCGCCATGGATCCTTCATGGCCGGTATTCATGGCCTGAAGCATGTCCAGGGCCTCGGCGCCGCGGCACTCGCCGACCACGATCCGGTCCGGACGCATGCGCAGGCAGTTTTTAACCAGGTCCCGGATGGTCACCGCGCCCTGGCCCTCGATGTTGGGCGGCCGGCTTTCAAGCCTGACCCAGTGGTCCTTGAGCAGCCTGAGCTCCGCCGTATCCTCAACAGTGATGATGCGCTCGCCGTCCGGGATGTAATTGGAAAGCATGTTCAAAAAGGTCGTTTTGCCGGTGCCGGTGCCGCCGCTGATGATCATGCTTTTGCGGATTATCACGCAGGCCTCCAAAAAAGTGATGGCGTCCTGGGTGACGCTGCCCCTTTTGATGAGGTCTTCGGCCCGGAGCGGCTTGGAGGAAAAGCGCCGGATGGTGATCGTCGGGCCGCTGACGGCCAAAGGCGCGATGATGGCGTTGAC
>MGUX01000137.1 GCA_001800185.1 Elusimicrobia bacterium RIFCSPLOWO2_12_FULL_59_9 | reverse complement strand
AACGAGGACAAGGACAATGGAGTCTACGCCTACCGCTTTCCGCCCCATAAATAAACAAGTCTCCTTGGTTTAGACTTGAAAATACAATAAAATGCCCGCATGACGATTGAGCGCCGTTTAGAGGCGCCGCATAAAAATTTAGCCGGCGATGTTTGGGGAGGCTTGGCCGCGATGCTTGTGGCTTTGCCCCAATCCATCGCCTTCGGCGTGGTCATTTATTCCGCTTTGGGCCCCGGCTCGGCCGCCAGCGGCGCCATGGCCGGAATCCTGGGGGCCTGCGTTCTGGGACTGGTCGCTCCGGTTTTCGGCGGCGCGCCGCGCTTGATTTCCGCGCCGTGCGCTCCCGCCGCCGCCGTGCTCTCGGCCTTGGCCGTGGTTTTGACCCAGCAGGGCGCCGCCAATATTCCCCTGCTGCTGGCGTTGACCGCGGCGCTCGCCGGGACCCTGCAGATATTTTTTGGCCTCATCGGGGGCGGCAGGCTGATTAAATACATCCCTTACCCCGTGGTGACCGGCTACATGAGCGGCGTGGCCCTGCTGATCTTCCTCAGCCAACTGCCGGTGCTGTTGGGGATCGCCAAGGGAACGGCGTTGTCGCAGGGAGTGTTGTCGCCGTCGATGTGGCGCTGGCCGGCATGGACGGTGGGCGCCGCGACGATGGCGGTCATGGCCGCGGCGCCCAGAATGACGCGGGCGGTTCCGGCGGCGATTCTGGGTCTGGCGGCCGGAGTCCTGGTCTATTTCGGATTGGGAGCTTTCCACCCCGAGCTTCTGGCCGTTTCCGGCAACCCCCTGGTGATCGGCGCGGTCCATGCTTCGGGGGAGTCGTTTTTCAGCTCATTGAGCGGGCTTTGGCAGAGCGCCGGAAGTTTGGGCCGCCAGGATTTGCGCCTCATCCTGATGCCCTGCCTGACTCTTTCCTTGCTGCTTTCGATGGACACGCTCAAAACCTGCGTGGTCATGGACGCCTTGACCCGTTCCCGCCATCAATCCAACCGGGAACTGATCGGGCAAGGCATGGCGAATCTGGCGTCGGCGCTGGCGGGCGCTTTGCCCGGCGCGGGCACCATGGGGCCGACGTTGGTCAATATCCACAGCGGCGGACGCACGCGTTTATCCGGCATCTTGGAGGGCGTGTTTGTGTTGGCCGCTTTTCTGGCTTTGGGAAACCTCATCGCGTGGATTCCGCTCTCGGCTTTGGCCGGAATCCTGATCATGGTCGCTTACCGGATGTTCGACCGGCACAGCTTTCAACTGCTGAGGCAAAAATCCACGGTATTTGATTTTATCGTGATCGCGAGCGTGGTGGTGGTGGCCTTGACCGTGGATTTGATCGCCGCCGCCGGGACGGGACTATTCATGGCCATCCTGATTTTCATCCGCGATCAAATCCGCGGCTCCGTGGTCCGCCGCAAAGCCTACGGCAACCAGACCTTTTCAAAACAGCGCCGGCTGCCGGAGGAGATGGCGGTTCTAGAAAAAAACGGCGGACAAACCGCCGTCTTTGAGCTGCAGGGAAGCCTGTTTTTTGGAACGGCGGACCAGCTTTATTCGGAGTTGGAACCGGAGCTCAAGCTCAGGCGCTACGTCATTTTGGGCATGCGCCGCGTTCAATCGGTGGATTTCACGGCCGCGCACATGTTGGAGCAGATCGGCGCCGTGCTGGCCGACCGGCAAGGCTACCTCTTGCTCAGCCAGCTTCCCAATCAGTTGCCCACCGGCCAGGACCTCGATGCATATTTCCACCAATTGGGGCTTGTGAGGTCTTCGGGAAACGTGAAAATATTTGATGGCTTGCATCAGGCCATTGAATGGGCCGAAGACCGGATTTTGGCCGGAGAAAACATGCTGCGCAACGCTCAGGAGTCCATGCTGGAGCTTCGGGAAATCGATCTCCTTCGGGAATTTGACGCTCAAACCCTGGAGGCGATCGCGAGCTGCGCCGGGGAACGCTCGTTTAAGGAGGGGCAAAAGATTTTCAGCCAGGGAGACGCGGGGGACGAGCTGTTTTTGATCCGGCGGGGCCGCGTCAAAATCATCCTGCCCGGGCAGGGACTGGACCACCACCTGGCGACGTTCGCGCGAGGCGATTTTTTTGGAGATATGGCCTTTTTGGACCGCAAGGTCAGGTCGGCCGACGCCGTCGCTTTGGCCGATACCGATATTTACGCCCTGTCCCGGGGACGCTTCGATGAGATGTCGCTGCAGCGGCCCCTGCTGGGGTTGAAGGTATTCGCGCGGCTGGCGCGGGCGCTGGCCATTCGCTTGAGGCGCACCGATTCGGAGCTTGGAGCCTTGCATGAATCTTGACGCCGGGGGGCGGCCGTGAAATTGCAGATGAAGGGCATATGCCGCCGCCTTGGCATCGACGATTTTAAGCATATTGAAATCGAGTCCAAGAAGCGCGTTCTCCCGGAGGACGCGCAGGAACTCAAGGACTATCTGGCCGGCCGCAAGCAGATCCGGCATTCCAAGAAAAGGACTTTTTTCGACCAATTCCTCGACACTCCGGACATGGCGCTGTTAAAATCCGGGGCGAGCCTGCGCCTGCGCTATAAAGGCGACGGCTCCAAAGTCTATCTCCAGTACAAGGGGCCGGGGTTTCACAAAGACGGGCTTCTCTACCGCTCGGAGTTTTCCTCCCAGCGCCTGGAGCGCGTGATCCTGGAGGAGAGCCACCACAGCGTCGTGCACTTCACCGACACGACGGTGCGCGATATTCTCGCGACCCAGGCGCCCGCCGCGATGACTTTGGCGCTGCGCCGGCATTTGGGCCGGGCCGTCTTATCGCGGATATCCAAGGGACCCATCCTGTGCCTGTATCAAAAGGAGAAATTCATCCTCGATTTGGGCGCCGCTTTCCTGGAGCCCTCCGTGGACCGCCTCTTCGCCTTCCACATCAGCCGCAGCGGAGTCCATTCCCTGTCCACCTTCTGGGAATATGAAAATGAAATCAAATCCGAGGAAGGGGACCTCAAATCCAAGCTCGAAAACATTTCCGAGCTGTTGAAGTTCGACCGGAGCGTCGCCGCCCGTTTCGACCTGCATCCGGAGCGCCTGGACAAATACCGCCGCTGCGCCTCCTGCTTCGTGGCGCTGGAGCGGCGCGGGCGCTAACCCGAATTTCCCCTAACTTCTTTTGTGCAGGGCGGTTTGCCAGTAGCGGGTCCTGGCCAGGGACTCAAAGAGGAACTGCGAGCGGATGATCTTTCCGGATTTCGGGGTGGGGACGCGGGCGTAGGTTCCGTCGGGCTTGAGCTGCCAGGCCTTGACGTTGTCTTGGAGACCGTTCTCCAGAACCACGCTGCGGATATATTTTTTTAGAGCCGGGTCCTTGACGGGGAAGGCAAGCTCGTAGCGCATGAAGAAATTGCGCGGCATCCAGTCGGCGCTGGAGAGATAGATTTTATCCGCGCCCGCGGCCCGGAAATAGTAGACGCGGCTGTGCTCCAAATAGCGGTCGATGACGCTCACGACCCGGATATTTTCGCTTAGGTCCTTGAGGCCGGGTCTCAGGCAGCAAATGCCGCGGATCAAAAGGTCCACCCGGACTCCGGCGGCCGAGGCCTCGTAAAGGGCCGAGATAATTTTTGGATCGACCAGCGAGTTCATTTTCGCGATGATGTGGCCCCGGCCGCCCTCCCTTTGAACGCGCGTTTCCTCGCGGATCATGGCCAGCATCTGCTCCAGAAGATTGCCGGGAGCGATGAGTATCTCGGCGAAACCCGAGGGAAGCTTGTGGTGGATGATGGCGTCGAAATAGATCGCGATCTCCCGTCCCAGGTCGGCGTCGGCGGTCAGCAGCCCCAAGTCGGTGTACTGCCGCGCGGTCGTGGGATGATAATTTCCCGTTCCCAGGTGCAGATAGGAAACTTCCACTCCGTCCTCTTTGCGGAAAACCTGCGTCATCTTGCTGTGAACTTTGAGGCCGCTCAGGGGCCGCACCACCTTCACGCCCTCCTGCCGCAGTTCCTCGGCCCAGCGCAGGTTGTTGAGCTCGTCGAAGCGCGCCTTGACCTCGATGTAGGCGGTCACCCGCTTGCCGCGCTTGACCGCCGCCTTCAGCGCGGTCAAAATGGGGGCCTGCCGGCTGGTGCGGTAGACCGTATGGTAGATCCGGGTGACCTGCGGGTCGCGCGCCGCGTCGTGCAAAAACCGCACCACCGCCGAGAAAGAGTCGTAGGGGTGGTGGAGCAGGATGTCTTTTTCGCGGATTTTATCAAACAGCGTTCGCGGCTTGCGGAGCGGGGGGGGCAGCTGCGGCCGTATCGGAGGATAATGCAGCCGGCTGTGGGGCTTGACGCGGCAGACGGTGGCCAGGGTCCTCAAATCCAAAGGAAGGTTGAAGCGGTAGAGCGTGCTCGAATCCAGCCGCATGGCCGTCGCCAGGAAAAGCGCCCCTTCGGAATAGGAGGGGGCGTCCACCTCCAGGCGCACCACCTTGGCGTTTGAGCGTTGTTTGACGGCTTCGACGATCTGCTCCTCGAGCGATTCCTCGTCGTCGGGCCGGTAGCGCAAGTCGGCGTCCCGGATGATCTTAAAGGGGAAGGCCTCGATGATTTCCCGGTCGGGAAAGAGGGATTGGGCCCGGTCGCTGAGCCAGCGCTCGATGAGGGCGAAGCGCCGCAGATTCCCGGAGGAAGAAAGCTCGATGAGGCGCGAGGCGCGCTCTTGGACCGTGAGGATGGCGTACTCCCGCGGGAAACGGACGAAGACGTGGATTTTTTCGCTGACCAGCGGCGGCGGCGTTTCCGTGTAGCGTCCGACGATGTATTGGATGGGAGGCAGGCGGGCGGCGATTTCCCGGTCCATCCTTGCCCCGCCGGTGAAATCGGTGTAGATGCGGATGCCGTGGCGCCGCAGATCGTCTAAGATTTTATCGAGGGTTTCCGCTTGGCGCGCTTTTTGCCGCAGCACTTGGTCACGGATTTGGGCCAGAAGCTGGACCGGCTTCAAGCCGTCCGGAAATTGGCGGCTTGGATCGCGGCGCGCCATGCGGGAGATTTCCGCCACGCGGATCATGAAAAACTCATCGAGATTGGAGCTCACGATGGTCGCGAAGCGAAGCCGCTCCAGCGCCGGCACTGTTTCATCGCCGGCCTCCGCCAGAACGCGCTCGTTGAAATGCAGCCAGCTAAGATCCCGGTTGATGATTCTTTGCCCTTGCAGGGATGCCGGGGTTTCCGGATGGGTCGGCAGCCGGATGACGATGTCCTCGCGGGGGAAGGATATCCAAGGGGTGTTCTTGAGGCTTTTCATGGGATTGCGGAGCCGGCGCCCCCCAATATTGTATATTCTTACCATAGGAGAGTTCCATTAGGCGGGCGCATGCCGGAGCGCTTGAATTTCGCCGCAGGCGGGGAGGCGGACCATGTTTGAGACGGCCGAGCTGGGCAATAAAATCGACAAGGCGGCCTTTAAAGCGGCGGCCGAGAAGCTGCGGGTGGAATTGCTCGACGCGCAGCGCAAGCTGGCGCAATCGGATTTCTCCGTCGTGATCGCGGTCGCCGGAGCCGAGGGGGCCGGGAAGGCGGAAATCGTCAACTTGCTGCTTGAATGGATGGATCCGCGCGGCATCGAGGTGCACGCGATGGGCGAGCCCTCCGATGAGGAGCGCGAACGGCCGCGGTTTTGGCGCTACTGGCGGGCTTTGCCGCCCAAAGGCAAAATCGGCGTTTTTCTGGGCTCCTGGTACACCGATCCCATCCTTCGCAGGGTTTTTAAGCAATCCGACGCGGCCGCTCTGGACCTGGAACTCAACCGCATCGTCGCCTTCGAGAAGATGCTGTCTCAGGAAAACACCTTGCTGCTGAAATTTTGGATGCATCTGTCCAAGGAGGTCCAGAAAAAAAACCTGAGCCGCATCGAGAAGGACCCCGACAACAGCTGGCGGGTGACCAAGATGGACTGGAAGTTTTTTCACAAGTACAACCGCTTTCGCAAGGTGTCGGAGCACGCGATTTTGTTGACCAGCACCGGCCAATGCCCGTGGCGGATCATCGACGCCCAGGACAAGCGCTATCGAAGCCTCGAGGCCCTGCGCCTGACGTTGAAAGCGATCCGCGCCCGTTTGGACGTCTCCAAAAAGACGCGGGAAGCGGACCCCGCCGCCGTCCTGCCCAAACCCAGGAAAATCAATATCCTGTCGAAATTGGACCTCTCGCTCGCCCTGTCGCCAAAAAAATACAAGAAAGATCTTGCCGAATATCAAGGCGCGCTCAACCGGATGGCGCGCAAGATGTACGACAAGAAGCGCTCGATGATCCTGCTCTTCGAGGGGCCGGACGCCGGCGGCAAAGGCGGCGCCATCCGGCGGCTGACCCAGGCCATGGACGCGCGCAATTACCGGGTCGTCACCGTCGCCGCGCCCACCGATGAAGAGCGCTCCCATCCCTACCTGTGGCGCTTCTGGCGGGGCCTGCCGCGCTTGGGCAAAGCGACTATTTACGACCGGTCCTGGTACGGGCGGGTCTTGGTCGAGCGCCTGGAAGGCTTCTGCCGGCCGGAGGATTGGCAGCGCGCCTACGAAGAAATCAATCAGTTCGAGGCCCAACTCGCGGAATTCGGCGTCATCATCGTCAAGTTTTGGCTCGCCATCAGCCCGGAGGAGCAGCTCCGCCGCTTCAAGGATCGGCAACTGACCGCTTACAAGCAGTATAAGATCACCGAAGAGGACTGGCGCAACCGCGAGAAATGGGACGCCTATCAGGCGGCGGCTTGCGACATGATCGAAAAAACCAACAACGCCGCGGCCCCCTGGGTTTTGGTCGAGGGCGCCGACAAGCGCTGGGCCCGCATCAAGATTCTGGAGGCGACCTGCCGGCAGCTTGAGAAGGGGTTGTGAAGGTTCTGCTCATACGTCACGCCGTCGCTGAGGACCGCGCCGGTTACAAAGGCGACGACGCCATTCGCCCATTGACGCCCGAAGGCCGCCGCAAGATGCGCAAGGCCGCCGCGGGGCTAAGGAAAATTTTTCCAGACATCGGAGTTCTGGTCTCGAGCCCGCTTTTAAGGGCCGCGCAGACGGCCGCCATCGTCGCCAAGGAGTATCATTTAGCCGAAACCCTCGAATTCGCCGGCCTTTGCCCGGAAAAGCCGCCGTCGGAGCTGCTGAGATGGCTCAAGCGGCATCCGGCGGATGCGGCGGCCTTTGTCGGGCATGAGCCCCATTTGTCCCACGCCGCCGGCTATCTGCTGACGGGCGCCGGCCGTTCGTTTATTGAGCTCAAAAAAGGCGGCGCCTGCCTGCTGGAGTTCCAGGAGGGCGTCGAGGCCGGGCGCGCGGTATTGCGGTGGTCATTGGCGCCTTCCCAGTTGAGGCGTCTGGCGGGCGGGGGATGATTTATTCATGTCCGTCTTCGACACTTTTCGGATTACGCCCGGGAAAGACGACGCCGCGCGGCTTGAGAACTTCGCCGCCAGGATTTGTGAGCCCGGCCTAAAAATTTTCCTCCGTCTCGCCAAACGCCTCAAACCCCGGGCCAAAGCCGGACTCGTCCACGACCTTCGCGTCGGCGCTCGCCGCCTCATCGCGCGCCTTGAAATCCTGGAAATTCTTAGCCCCGGCGCTGCATCGCGGCTCTGGCGCGTTCGCCTCGCCGGGCTTGTGGAAGCGCTCTCTCCCGTCCGCAATGCGGATGCCTCCCGCAACATCCTTCAAAAAATTTCAAAAAAAGGTCTTTCTACGGAGGAGCGGGAAGCCCTCGCGCATTTAAGCCGCGCTCTTAAAAAACGCAGACGGAAAAAACTGGCTTTGGCTTTGGATTATTGGAGGGTGGAAAAGCCCTCCGGATGCGGGGAGGAACTACGATTCATGGCCCGGTCCCTTTCGCGTTCCGTGGTAAAAAGGCGAGAGGACTATCCCGCGGCCTTTTGCGCTCATATGGCTGTGCGCGCCGGTCAAGCGCTGCGCCGGTTAAAGAAGGCGAGAAAGGAGCCGACGAGCCGGCGTCTCCACGAGCTGCGCATCGCCGTCCGGCGGCTTCGATACGCCGGCGAGATTTCTCAAGCGGCTCTCGGCCGCCCCGGCGGCGAAGCGGCGTCCGATATGCGGCGGATGCAACGGGCGCTCGGCGAGCATCACGACCTGGCCGTCCTGATCGCCAGGATTCTAAAGCTGAAAAAGCGCATCCGCCGCGCATATCCCGGCGGCGCCGGACTTCGCGATAGTTTTGACCGGCTTATCGCGCGCTGCCGCCGGGAGCAATTAAGGAAACCGGTTTTATTGAAGCGCTTGGCCGGCGCCGGCCAAGCCGGCCCTAGGCGCTCCGGCTGAAATTACCAGCGGTCGAATCCGCCGCCGCCCCCGCCGCCGCCGCCCCTCTTTCCGCCGCCCCTCTTTCCACCGCCGCCGCCGCCGCCTCTTTTACCCCCGCCGAAATCCTGTCCCCCGCCGAATCCGCCCTCTCGCCTTCCGCCGAATCCGCCGCCCCCTCCGGGACTTCTGGGCTCCATCGGCCGCGCCTCATTGACGATGATTTGCCGGCTTCCGACGGTGCTGGAGTTCATTTTTTGGATGGCTGCTTGCGCTTCGGCTTCGGTGGCCATTTCAACGAATCCAAAGCCCTTCGATTGTCCGGTGTACTTGTCGCTAATCAGCTTGGCGCTGACGACTTGGCCGCAAGGAACGAACAATTCCTGAAGCTGGGCTTCGGTCACGTCGAACGGCAGACTTCCCACATACAGTCGCTTCCCCATTTTTTAGTCTCCTGGTCACCTAAACAAAAAACCGCAAAGCCTGATGTCCTTGCGGTTCATGATTCCTTGCAACTATCGCCGGACCATTAGGAATTAAGCTTAGGCTGCCCTTACATTATCACATATCCGGGTCCCGCCATCAAGTCTTGCCAAGCGCAAAAAATAGCCGCCTCCGCCGCGCTCCGGTAGTGCTATAATAGGTGGCCGTCTCTTGAGGCCGGTTGCGCGGCCCGGGGGTCGCGCGTTGTTTCAAAGGAGCGATAATGCCTTTCAATCGATTTGGACTGCATCCGGAGTTGATCAGCGGAGTGAAAGCCATGGGCTGGACCGATCCCACTCCCATCCAAAGCCGGGCGATCCCCGTGGCCATGG
>MGUX01000136.1:30388-33819 GCA_001800185.1 Elusimicrobia bacterium RIFCSPLOWO2_12_FULL_59_9 | reverse complement strand
AGAACAAACTCTATCAGGATCTCAGCGTCAAGCTGGCGGATTTGAGACGAGAGTATTCCGAACTGACAGCGACCTTCACTCCGGAATACCCCCGTGTGAAGCGGTTGAAAAGCCAGGTTGATGAAATCGAGCGAGCACTGCAAAGAGAGCGCAGCGCCTTCGCAGGGCGAGTGGCCGACGATTATCGGACCGCTGCGAACCGGAGACGGCTTCTCGACCAGGCCGTGGAACAGCAAACCCGAGAGTTCAATCAGATCGCAGAAAAGTCCATTCAGTACAACATCCTGAAGCGGGAGACTGAAACCAACAAGCAGCTCTATGAGGGACTTCTGCAACGACTGAAGGAGGCCAGTGTCTCGGCCGGCCTGCGAGCCAGCAATATCCGCGTCGTGGATGAGGGGGAGGTCCCGGCGCAGCCGGCCAAGCCGCGCAAGATTCTGAACCTTGCCTTGGCCTTGATGGTGGGTTTCGCCATGGGAATCGGAATGGCGTTCTTCCAGGAATATCTCGACAACACCTTGAAGACGCCCGAGGACGTGCAGCGCTTCCTGCGCCTGCCCGCGCTGGGCGTGATTCCGGCGGCGAATTTCAACGGCAAGGCGAAATTGCCGTATGGTTATGGGTATGGGTACGAAACTCAAAAATCGCTGCCGGAGGTTGGTGGGACGGCAGAGAGCAGCAAGAAACTCCAACCGGAACTTATTGGCGCGAAAGGGAATGGGCCGCTTGTGGAAGCCTACCGTTCTCTGCGAACTTCGGTGCTGCTGTCCACCTCCGGTCGCCCACCCCGCGTCATTCTGGTAACCAGCGGGCACCCGGGCGAAGGCAAGACGACCACCGTGGTCAATTTAGCCACCACATTGGTCCAGTTAGGCTCCCGGGTGCTGGTGGTGGATTCGGATATGCGTCGTCCTCGCATCGAAACCCTCCTCAATCTCCCGCCCACTGTGGTGGGGCTTTCCACCTTGTTGACGGGGCAGTTCGGTCTGGACGACGTCGTGATGCCGACACAAATCCCGAACCTGTTCACCCTCCCCTGCGGACCCATTCCACCCAATCCGGCAGAGCTTCTCTCTTCCCCGTTGATGCGGCGTTTCCTCGAGCAGGCTTCCCAGAAGTTTGACTATGTCGTTCTCGACTCTCCCCCCGTGCTGCACGTCACGGATGCTCGCGTTCTGGCGGCTCAGGTGGAAGCCGTGATCCTGGTGACCCATGGTGCGGTCACGCCCCGCGGAGCGGTCCAGCACGCCAAGCAACAATTGCAGCAGGTGAACGCCAACATAATCGGCATTGTGCTCAACAATCTCGACTTCAGTTCCGTGGGCTATGACTATTATAACCGTTACTACCGGGACTATGGGTATGGTTACGGCTCTGGCTATGGCTACTCCAGCCGTGATGAGCAGCAGCTCAGAGGGACATAGCGCCTGCCAATCCTCGCGGTCGTCGTTTCCATTTCCACTCTCTATTTTCTGTACGTGAACATCTCCAACGCGTCGCAAGCCCGCTAATTATCGCCATGACCGGCAGCCCGAACCGCCGGACTGCTGCCACCCTCAATCCTTTCTGCTGTTTCTCCGCCGTAGCTCAACGCCAGCAAAAGGTCCTCGCGGGCCGTCATCGCCAAATCGCCGTGGGAAAGCAAACCCGATTTGCCCAAAACTGGACCTGACCCCCTGGCGGTTTAGGATTTCTTCTCCAAGAGGTAAAGCCACCGTTCACTGGTTCGCAAGCAGCAGGAACGGAGAATTCGAAAGCGGCGCCCACAGGCTGCCTCGAACGCTGCCGGGTTCATCTCCGCATACAGCTCATCCCGCCCGCGAACGAGGCGACGAAACATGGCGTCTCTCGGTCCGACGAACTCGATCACACAAATCTTCGTCGTCAGTTCTGCGGCCAGATCCAAAATTTCCAGGAGAGGAATCCCGTCTGTGACCAGAATGTGGTGAAGGACTGCCAGCAGGAACACCGCTTCAAATCGGCCCCGAGCGCGATCGAGAAACGAGGGGTGCTCCCGGTTCCGCCAGCCCACGGAGGGGGTAGGGCGAGACAAATGGACCGCAAGCGGTAGGATGTCCAATCGCTCGGCTCGGGCCCGCCGCCATACCTCGCCCGCGACTTCGGGATCGGAATCAATCGCGACTACACGGGACCCATTCCTGGCCGCCATCAGGCTGAAGTGGCCGATGTTGCAACCCACGTCCAGCACTGCCTGCGGGCGGAACTCGGTCAAGGCATCCTGAACGAAGACTTGTTTACGGGCAAAATCTTCCTCCTCATAGCTGCACGGGGAAGCCATGTAATCTGACCAACGCGATTTTCTCCCTCGGGAAGGTTCCAGTTTGCCCAGAGTACGCTTTAACCGCCGCAGCAGGCTTTCGAGAATAAATCGCGACTGGGCCGGCTCCCGGACGCGCTTCGGTTGGTACAGCGAGGACTCGATGGAGTCGGCCCGAGTGCGAAACCAGGTTGGAATTGAGGCGAGAGTGAGGACCGGAGGCAGCAGCCGTTCGAGCGGACTACACCACTGGTAGAACTCACTCGGCTCCAGGCCATCTCGATGGGTCAGGAATATCTGGTCGAGTGGCATTTGGAACTTCCGGTAGGCTAACAGAGGCAGCAGAAACGTCCGCGTGAACTGGGCATAGGGAAGCCAGAGGGGAGCACAGGGATCGCGTTGCTCGACCGACAGCAGATCTACAAAAACCGGCTCTGGCCCTCGAAACAAGACGTTATACGGAGTCGCGTCCTTGAGGCCCAAGCCCTCGGCGAGAAGTGCCAGTCCCAGATCGAGCGTAAGTCTCCCGGCGTCGTGCAGCATGGGGGCTGTCCATTCGTACGGGAAGCTGGGGAACGGTACAACCTCTTGCTCGACCACCATCCCCATGTCGGCGCCCTCGTACCAATCCCGAAACTGCTTGTCTCCGAGGAAGGGCTGCACCGCCAAGGCGTCCAGGACTCGCGCGCGCACGAAACGCCCGGATTCCATCCACTGCTGCGCGACCGGGGAGTTCAGGAAAGCCTGCACGTGCGGAACCCACGACTTGTGGATCATCCGCAGCAGGCGGCCTTGGAACGTGAGGAGACATCCGGCGGGATCACGGAGGGAGGCGGGGGAAACGGAAAGGCCGTCCGGAGACAACTCATTCATCCTCACGTTGCCGAGAGGTGTCCTCTTTGGGATTGCGCCCGCGACGAATTCGATACCAAAATTTCCGCGCGTAGAAGAGAAGGCCGAAAAATCCAGCCACAAACACCTGCCAGAGCAATGCTCCGGACCCCGGGTCCGTATACGCGAGGGCGGCGCACGGGTACGCAAGGATTATCCCAAGAAGAAGGACTCCTTCGCGGAGGAGCGGTCTCCTCCCGCGTTTTCCTTGGAGTTTAGCCACACCCGCTGGTCTTCCCGGGGGGCCAACGCCCTCCGGACG
>MGUX01000136.1:2220-30378 GCA_001800185.1 Elusimicrobia bacterium RIFCSPLOWO2_12_FULL_59_9 | reverse complement strand
TTCCACATTGGGGCTCGATTTGACATCTCTGGAGAATTCCTTCGCCGGTTGGGATCAGTCGTCCTTCGGGCAGTCCGGACCGTGCGGAACGGGAGGATAAGGAAGATCCCAGCCGCGGGCCGTATGCCATAGGATGCGGTTCAACACCTCTTCCGGAGCAGCGTCCGGCAACTTAAAGTTCATGGCCAGAGAGTCCTGGGCCGCCGCCCGTTCCCTTCCATTCAGAGCCGTCAAAGGAGGATTCAGCGTGTCGAGTCTGATCCGGTTTGGGAGGGCCAGAAACGGTCGCAGATCGGGTTCCTTGACAAAAAGGGAACGCATCGGGAGCGCGGCTGCATCAAACTTGTTCATCGGCGGCATTCCCAACAGCTCCTCAATCGTCCGCAGAACGCTCGTCTGATTATAATGCGTCGAGTCTACCACACCACGGCGCACGTAGGGGCTGACCACCAGACACACGGTGCGATGCCCGTCCACATGATCCACGCCATCCTGGGCGTCGTCTTCCACAATGAAAATGGCGCTGCGGGGCCAGTACGGACTTCGGGAAATGGCCTCCACAATCCGGCCGGTGGCCAGGTCGTTATCCGCCACCATCGCAGCCGGCGTGGCCGCTTGCGGCACGGTACCCTCCGTATGGTCCGTGGGCAGTTGAAGAATTAGTAGGTTTGGGAGATTGCCTTGCCGCACATACTCCTGAAACTTGTCAAGAAACACGCGCGCGCGCCACACGTCGGGGACGTAAAGACGGAAAGCAGGGTAATCGGGCTCCACGAATGTATCCCAGACAGCCCCGGAACCACGGCTGCGTTCAGAAATCTGCCGGACGGGAGCCTCGCTGTCGCGGAGGTACTCGACCCAAGTCCGGGTCTGGGGGCTGACGGGCACCGTAAACTCACCGAAGATGCGGACGGAGAGGCCAAACCCATAGGCATTATTCCAAAGGAACCCGCTGGGAGCAAAGGCCAAGGCATCCGTGCCATCGAACGGATAGCTTCGGGGATAGCCCGCATGGGCCCGCTCGATGTAATCGGTCACCATCGCTTGGGTGAGCCACTGGTGTCCATCGGCGCTGACCGCGCCGCTCGTATAGAAATTATCCAGTGTGGCAAATTGAAGAGCCAGTTCATGCTGGTTCGGCGTAACTTGCCAGCCGTATAACGTTAAATTGGGGTCTCCGTTGCCCTGACCGAGGTCACCGAATACCTGATCGTACGTTCGGTTCTCCTTGATGATCAGGAAGACGTGCTCGATCCCCAGTTCCTTCAGGTTCTGCGGGGAGTCGGTTGGCGCGGTGGCGTTCTGGAAGGGGTGATTGGTAAAGGACACCGCATCCGGCTCCGCGATGCTGGCCGTGCCGCCGGAAAAGATGTTCACCGTCCCCAGCGCCTGGGAGACACGGAACAGCCGGGTGGCATTGCGCGACCCAATTCCTTTGGAGTTGGCGACGTGCACCATATCTCCTTTCGAAGACGGAGAGACAGCCAGCGCGACCGGATACCAGTCCGTGGGAACAAATCCGCGCAAGGCGTAACTCTGACCCTGTCGTTCCAACACCGCCACGGCGTTGTTGCCGGAGCAGGCCACATAGAGCCACTCGCCACCTGGACTGAACGCGACGGCGGTGGGAGTGCTGCCGATATATCCTTGAGGAAAGGCCGGGAGGTAGATGGTGTCTACGACCTCGAGACTGCCGGTGTCCAGCAGGGTCAGGGAATCGCTGTTGGCGTTGGCGATGGCGGCGAGGCGGCCATCGGGACTGATTTGAATGCCGCTGGGGTGCAGACCCACCGGAACTTCAGCAAGGACCCGAAAACTCGCCACGTCAATGACGGAAACCGTGCCGCTGCTGGCCACCCCGCGTTCGTCAATCAGCACCCGCGTGCCGGCCGAACCTGCGCTGAGTTCCCCGGCTTCCGGCCGTCGTCCTCCCCAGTTAGTGACGAACAAGCGGTTTCCCTGCGGCGTGATCGCAACCCCGAAGGGAGCTATCCCGACCGGAACGGTTTGCACGACTTCGCCGGTAGCGATCTCCAACCGTCCCAGGGTGTTCATCCGGTTCAGGGCCACATAGATGTTTGCCCCAGCCCGGTCCAACGCGATTCCGGTCGGAGCCGAGTTGCGCGGCACCGGCATGTACGCCACCCCGTATTCTCCTTTGACGTCGGCCATCGCAATGGAGTGATTGCCCCCGGGTCCTAGCTGGGAACTGACAATCCATATCCCGTCCGGGGTAAAGGCCAGGCCGGCAAAGGAAGCGATCTGCAATCGCACGGTCCGGAGGGGCTCCCCGCTGGCCGTAAAAAACCGCACGGTGGTCGGGAGAAGCACTGCCAGCACGTCTTTGTTCGGGCTGAGAGCGATGTCCACGGGTCGGCCGGGAAATTCGATCCGTTCTCCGGCCGGGTTCAGCAATTGATTGCTGGGAACGAGAACCTGATTCCCGTAGCGGGTTCCGACGATCATCCATTGCGGCTCGGGCAGATCGCCCGTCAACCCGAGACACAACACACCCAGAATAACGGATACAAACGTCAGCCTGACTGGATGATGATGAGCCGCCACAATCTTGACTCTTCCTACGTCCGATTCCAGAAGGGGCTCGTCAACAGCCCCCCATCGCCCACACGGTACGAATCCCATATGTTAGCAGGCTGCCGGGGTCTCTGTCTGCTTTTTATTTTTCGGGCTTTGGGAGCAATGATCCCGGGGTGCACGGCGCTCGTGCCGCGGAGCGGTCCCGGTCAAGCCATGGCACGATCTCACTGGTGCTCGACAACCTGCCGCTCAGGATCTCGAGCAAAAGGTCATGGATCAGAATGGTGTTGAACCGAGCCTCATAGGTGACGGGCGTGGTCTGACCCGGCAGCTTCAGAAGAAAAGGGACCCGACTATCTTCCTTCCCGTCGAAGGTTTTCGAGAGAGTCCAACTGTGATCCGACGTAATCAGGACGGTTGTATTGTCCCAGACGCCAGTCTTTTCCATTGCTCTCCGGATTTCCCCAATCGTTTGGTCTGCCAGGGTGAGATTATCCAGATACCAATCCTCCAAACGCTGCCACGTGACCACAGTGAATTGACGCTTCCTGCGATCATAGATGCCAGGCCCATGAGGAATCGGCCAATGCACATAGACCAAACCAAATCGGCTGTCAACGGTAAACCGTCTCGCCTTTTCAAGAATTGCCCAGTACGCCTCAAGATGCTTGCGATGTCTCTCCGATGGCAAAATCGTGCGGAGTTGCAGCGGAATCAATTGATCGACTGTTCCGTTTTCTTCGATCGAGGAACCGTAGAAGGGTTCCCACGCACACTCGGTCAAATCTTTCCCGAATGTGCGGCAATACGGAAGGTACCAACCGGCTACGGCTGTCGCAATCCCCCGCTGGCGAGCTTTTGAAAAAAGAGTCTCTTCCTGGTCCATCGGAGATGCGGTCCCACAATCTTGGAACGTTATCCGGAAAGGATCTTCCTCCAAGTCCGTCGCCGAAACGAATCGGCCGGTCAGCAGGCTCGGAATCGAGAGGCGGGTTTCAGTGCTCGGTGGAATTGCATTTGTCGCGTAGATGGCAGAACTTCGAAGCCGCGCCAACTCAGGCAGGGTGATTCCGCCAGGCCGGTCATCAAACGACAAGCGCTGATCCAGCCCATCGAACAGAAGCCACACGACACGGTTTGGAACATCCACTCGCTCAATCATTTGGTTTGCGGAAGCATTCGCGAGCATCGCCGGCCTGCTCTTCAAATGCCACACACACGCTCCAACTGTTATCACGATACACAGAGAAGCGATGAGGAAAAAGAACTCTGTGAGTGCAAGACAAGAACGGAACCGTGTCCATACGAGGTACAGCACGGAGATACCCAATAGGAAGCAGAACGCAACAAAACCCTTTGCTCCCAAATAAAGAATAAATAGTCCGACATGGATGGGACCCGGGACCAAATCGCGCATATTGTTGGCAGTAATGGCGAGAGCAAGAAGAGGGGTAGCTTGAAAAACTTTCAAATAGCCACGCTGGTGCCCGCGGCGGCCTAATCTTAGCAGAGACCACCAAACAAAGGTCAAAAGAACAATATTGCCTAGGATCGCCTCATAATAATGCGCGGAATAGCGGGGCAACAGAGCAGAATCGGAAAAGATTATCAGAGAAACTCTCAACAGGCAAAGATTCGCCATGGAGGCCGCGAGAATCCAGTCTCTTCCACGATGTTTGATTCGCTCTTCGTCCACGGTGTGATGCAGGCTCCTCAGTGTTCTCCCGGGCGATCCAACGATTCCCACTTCATCTCCGATACCTTCAACCGAGGATGGGAAATGAGCAGGTGCAGCATCAACGCTTGGAAGGCCTCCGTGTGAGCGGTGACGTTCGCGGGATTGACTACGGGAATCAGGATGCACGCATCGGCGATCTGTGCCGTGTATCCCCCCGTTCGCCCCACGACACCACAAACGCTCGCCCCGACTTGTTTTGCGTATTGCAATGCCCGGACAAGATTTCGACTCACGTTGCGCTCCAGGTCGCCTCCGCCGACGGAAAACACGAAGATCGCATCCTTGCCATTCGGGTGACTCCCCCGCAACCAATTTAGATAGCAGGTGTCCCACCCTTCGTCATTAATCCGTGCGGTGAGTTCGGAGACATTGTCCGTCGGGGTGTAGGCCTCGATCAGGGCAATTTTCCGAAAATCATTGACCGCATGCGAGGCGTGTGCGGCGCCGCCCCCGACACCCAGAAAGAAGATACGCCCTTGCCGGGTTCGAACCGCTTCCAGCAGATCCACGGTGCGTTCAATTGCGTTCTGATCCAGTTGTTCCAGGATTTGTCTTGCCTCCGCAAGGTATTCCGCCGTAAAGCTCACCGTTCCCTCCCGCCCTGATGTCGCATCGCAGGGTGCGCTGGACCCCTTCCCTCTCCCCTGCGGTTCCGCCCGTTCTGGAATTCCGCCAATTTAGCCTCTACAAATGTCCGAATTCGTTCCCGAAAAACGTCCTTAGAAAATCGTTCGGCGTTGGTTCGTATGTCCAGCGGATTGAAATGCATCTGCTTAAACCGCTCCAGAGCTGCCAAAAGACTCTCCCAGGTCTGTTCTTCGAAAAAAACTCCGGTTTGTCCTTCGAGAACAATCTCGGTCGAACCTCCACCTCGATATGCGATCACGGGTTTTCCGCAAGCCTGCGCCTCAACCGTGGCGATTCCAAAGTCCTCGAGCGTCGGAACAATCAGGGCCCGACAGCGTTCGTAGAGGGAGCGCAGCCTTTCGGGAGAAACAGACCCCAAAAAGGTTACGTTCGGCCCCGCAAGGTGGTGCAGTCGGCCCCACTCCGGACCCTTTCCGACGATGACCAGCCGGTCCCGCAGGGAAGCGAAAGCCCACACCGCCAAGTCCACTCTCTTGTAAGGCACCAAGTGTGCCACGACGAGAAAGTAGTCTTGATAATCGTTCGAAGGAGAAAAAAAATCAACATCTACCGGCGGGTGGATCACCTCCGCCGTGCGGCCGTAATAGCGGGCAATGCGTAGCGCCGTGGTTTTGGAATTGGCAACAAAATAATCCACCCGGTGCGAACACGATTCATCCCAGCGTCTAAGATAGTCGAGTACCGGGGGTAGCAGGAGCGACCCCAGCCGGGCGTTCGCTTCTGGAGCGGTAGCTTCGGCTGCGTCATTCCAGAGATGGCGATTCGGCGTATGGCAATAGCAGATGTGGCACGTCCGGGGCCCGACGCGAACATTCTTGACAAACAACGCCGAGCTGCTAATCACGAGGTCATACGTGGAAAGATCAAAACTCTCCGTGGCCAGGGGATAAAGCAGCAGGAAGCTTCGGAAGTGGCGCCGCGCGAAGGGAAGTTTTCCCACAAAGGATTCCCGAATATCCATGCCGTTGAGCTCCGTCACCTTGTTCCGATTCGCAACCAGGACATAGACCGGAGCAGTGGGATAAAGCTCGTGAAGAGCCAGGAAGGTTTTTTCGCCGCCTCGAACATGCACAAGGAAGTCGTGAACCAAAGCTATGCGGGAATTATTATCCTTCATAATGATATCAAGGAATCGCTCACTTCTCCTGCGTGCGGGATATGACCGCCTCACTGCCTGCGCTACCTAGGGACAGCCGATCCCCCTTCCGGCATGCCACCATCTGATAAGCCTCTATCAGCCGTTCTCTGATCACATCCCAGGCATATGGTGTGACACTCTTTCGTGCATTTTCTCCCGTCATTCGAAGCAGTTCGCGGTTTTCTGCGAGCCTTTCGATCCTCGCCGCAATGTCGCGGCCGCCCCTCCGGATAAACCAGCCGTTATACCCGTCCACCAGGAATTCTTCCACGCCGCCCACGTTCGTCGCCAATACGGGCAACCCGGACGAGGCGGCCTCGAGAATGACAGCGGAAAACGCCTCGTACAGCGAAGGGAATACGAAAAGATCGCTGGCTGCATAAACCGCTTCCATTCGCGACTGCCGGCCAACGAATTTCACCCTGCCACTAATCCCCTTCCTCAGTGTGAGTATCCGGTATTGAATTCGTGTAAGACTATCGGGCTGCCCGACTACCAGCAATCTTATCTTTGGATCCCGCACGTGGACCAGAGCATCGAGCAAAAACTCGAGGCCTTTCCGGCGAAATTCGTTTCCCACAAAAACAACGACGAAATCATCCTCTCGGAAGCCAAATACTCGCCGCTGTTCGGAACGAAGCTCGAACCTATTTGTGTAGTTGAACCGGACGAGGTCGACGCCAGGCGGAATCGTCAATACGCGATCCTCTGGAAGCCGGTACTGAATGATTAGCTCCCGCCGCACGCGCTCTGATACGGCTATCACATACGGGGAATCAGGCGGAGACAGGAGCCGGGACCAGAAAAACAATGCCACATAATGAAAAGGATTCAAGGCCTTGCGGAGTCGTTCCCACCATCCCATTGTCTTACAGAAATCCACGTATGCTTTATGACAGCTGTGAGCGGTTACCAGGTCGGCCGTAAACGCACAGCAGGACTGAACACTGACGATGTCTAACAGGCGCGAATCGATCGAACATCTCGCTGCCAGGCCAAAGGAAAGGAGCCGAAGAAAATATGGCTGGCCAATGGCCCACACCTTGTGTAGATGAACACTCTCCGGTAAACTCTCCCAGCGGTTGGCGAAAACGTGCACCTCGAACTTCGTTGCGAGGAAACGGACCACTTCGAGGGAATAACGTTCGACTCCCTTGCCACTGATCAAATCCGGAAAAACGAATCCCAGCCGTATCATCGGCACCTCGCTTTCCGATGCCATGATCGGTTGCAGCGACGTCTGTCGTGAATCTGCACCTTCTGTCAGCGTCTCTTTACTTCCTAGCATAGGCCACCAGCCACTCTCCCATTCCAAGACACCGTCCCAAGGACATGATCTGTCGCTTTATTGCAAACGCTTCCCAGTCCGCGCATTCCCGCAATAGCCGGTGCGGAGGATATCGATGGCTGCCTGCACCGCTAACCCACAGTTTCAATACCGAAAGCCCGGCTTTTTCCAGCATCAATCGCAGTGTCTTCGGTGTAAACCCGAACAGATGGAGCGGCGGGCAAAGGTTACTTGTCCACTCCTCATGGAACATCTTTGCGCGCAGATTACCCAACAACGTCGAGAACGCAGATTCATTTGGCACCCCGATCACAACGATGCCCCCAGGCTTTAATTTCCGGTAGATCCCGAGAAGAACCTCATACGGTTTTGTAGTATGTTCTAGCATGTGATGGCAGTAAACAACATCGTATTCGCCATCGGGTAGGGCGGCCTCATCCAGCATCCCTTCATAGAGAGAGAGCCCAAACTTCCTCCGGCCTTCCCCGATCGCTTCCTTTGAAACATCGATGCCCGTGACCTTCCATCCGCGCTTCTGTGCCTCCCACAGAAAATACCCCTGTGCGCACCCAAGTTCGAGCAAACGGCCTACTGGAACAAATCGTTCAATTTGCTCTAGCTCTGCTTTGTGAAATTGCTTGAATATCGCCTCGCTGTTGACCGCAAAACCAGGGTGTGTCTGGTAATAGTCCCTGTCATAGAGTTCGGTCGAGGAAAGATCCACCTGCGGTTGCGGGCTAACATAAAACAACCCACAATGCTGGCATCGCACGATCCGGTAGCGGAAATGCCCTTTAGGTCCTAAGCGCGTAAGACGATCTCTGTAGCCGAGAACCTCTGGGACATCTTGCCCACACAAGTTGCAGGAAATATCGTTAAACTGGGCGTGCGGTTCGTGGATTACCTGATCAACCTTTCCTTTCATCGTTTCCCTTTAACCGTATTTGTTTAGCGTCTCATCTCCAATGGACTCAATAACCTACAGAGAGGCTCTCTGCAAAACTCCATAGTTTCTGATTCTTCGATTCTTGCGAATGCGCGAAAATGCCTGAAAAACAGCGAAAATTGGGAATCCAACAGGCCCAAAACACGCTAAACAATTACCGTATTTGTTTAGCGTCTCATGTTCCATGAAATCAGCAACATCCGGAGTGCCTCGTTGCGAGACCGCACGATTTCCTGGTCTTCGATTCTTGCGAATGCGCGAAAATGCCTGAAAAACAGCAAAATTAAGGGGCTCGACAGGCCCAAAACACGCTAAACAATTACTCAATTACCTTTAACCTTTCTGCTCATCCTGGTGCACCCTATTCTTGAATGGCAGGCGTTTCAAGGACGATGCGACCAAGCTAGTTTCCTCGCCACCCAGAACACTCAGCCAAGCGAAATATAGAGCTAAACACATTGTCACGGAAAACGTAAGGGCTATTATTCCAGCAGAGTGGAAGGAGTCGCCCCAGCCTCTAGGCCAGAATAGGGAACCCACATGGATTGTAATTAGCGCTAGAACAACACTGCTTAACATCCGAAGGGCGGGCTTTCCTATTTGCTTGAAATCTACACTAAGATGTTTTCGCTGGAAAGCTACGGCTAAGCAAGCAAAGATGATCCCATTCACCAGGGAAGATGACGCTGCGATTCCTAGAAACCCTATATAACGGGAGAACAAGACGTCCAGGAGCAGGTTGGGAATGATGCCTGCACCCAATACAACCATTGGAGTCCAGGAATCGTTATAGCTGTAGAATCCGCGTACGAGCACGGCGTTCAAAGCCTGGAAAATAAAACTAGGCGAGTATGCGAGGAACGCCTGTGCAGCAGCGATTGTGTCTCCATGGGTAAATGCGCCCCGTTCCAGCAAGAGTTGCAGCAATGGGACGCGGAGAAAGGCGGCAAACCCAATAGCAGGGATAATCAGAAACAGGGAAAGCCGAAGCGACTTTTCCATTCTGCTGGCTGCCTGCACAGGCTCATTATGAGCGGCCTGCTGGGCCATGAAAGGATAGAAGGCCACCAGAAATCCGCCAATGCAGATATCGAGGAGAAGAGTCCCCACCTTGCTGGCATAGTCCAGATTGGATATGGCACCCGTTCCCAGGTGTGAGGCAACGACTCGGTCTACGATCAGGTTGGTATTCCCAGCGAAGTTCACAAACGCCATGGGGACGATCAGCAGGAGGACTTTCCTTAGATCTGCTAAGAAATTCTGCGGCAACTCATCCCTAAAAGCATGCGACCGCCAAAAAAAAGGGGCCAGCGGGAGAACCTGCAGGAGCAATGAAGCGGTATAAGCCCAGGCAAGAACCTGGATTCCATAGCGCCGGCCAGCAAAATAGCTTGCACATACGATGACGAGTGCTCCAAGGGCCGGAACCGCAGTGCGTAAAGTGTACCGCTCGTGCGTGTAGTGGAATGCAGTGAGCAACCCGAAGGCTGGACTCAGGAACAGGATAGGCGCGAGCAAAACAGTGAGCTGACTGGCGATCTGCCTGGAATCATCAGGAAGCCCTGGCCCAAGCCAGCGAATTATCGACCCGGCGAGAAGGACATAAATCAATGTGACCAGGCAGAAAACCGTCGAGAACAGAAGCAGAAGCCACATCTGTAAACTCCACTCGCTTCCCGGCTTGCGTACTCTCGCCTGGGTGCCCAGCGCCACGAACGCGTGCTCGCAGGCCCCTTCGGCAACCCCACCGACGCCTCCAGGAATATTCCATGCGATCCAGAAAGCATCCATGTGAGCGGAAGCGCCGAATGTCCTTGCGATAACAATGAACTTCACTAGATTGGCCACACGAGTCAACAAACTAACCGGAAAAAGAAAGAGACTCTGGCGCGCCAGGATCGAAAAGCCAGGACTGGGCGTTTCATCTTGCAGAGAAACTGTATTCGTGATCGACATTGTTGCGTTCCGAACGACAACCCTCAAGCCAAGCGTTTGGTAAATCGCTGCGGCTCATCCAATGTGCGGCTTACCTGCAATAGAAGGCCAGAAGGGCTCTTGACAGCAGCCGGCGAAGGCCTACGGCGATACATCCTCGTCTGCGCCGCAACCAGCAGACCCACGAAAAGAAAGATCATGTGACCCCGCTCTGTGGCAAACCATTCTCCCAACTCAAAAACCATGTAAATGAAAAAGCCAAACACCGGCAACGTGACCGCCTTTGGCAACTCAACCCCTTGCGCAACACGGTATGAAGATCGAACGACGACGAACAGAAAGAAGAGAAAGGCGGTGTATCCGATGATACCCTGTTCAGCCAGCTTCCCCACTACGTACTGTTCTGGTGCGACTTGGCGCCGACCTCCTGTGTCCAAACGGTCGAGGTAGTTATCCGATACAACCCGGAAGTTTTTTGGTCCGATGCCGAGTAATGGGTTCTCGGTAAAGATCTGCCAGGATGCCTGCACCAGTCTCGCCCGCGTATATCCCTGCGTTCCCGGCTCCGTCCACCGGAGCACCTGGTCAACCTTGTTTTCAAGGTTTTCTTGAACGGCTGGGACACTCAGCGCGACGGTGACAACAGCACCAACCAGGCCAACTGCCAGGAGCATCTTGCGACTCTTTTGAGTCAGGCCCACTACCAAGATCGTGATGCTAAGCGCGATCCACTGGTGCCGCTTGCCTGAGATCAGAACGCCGGACGCCAGCACACCGAAAGCGGCAAACCAGAACCTACGAGCGGCTCTGTTCCATGAAGCCGCGGCAACGAACTGAGCATAGGAAAGCATGGCGGCCCAACCTAGAAATAGGCCGAAGAAATAGCTGCTGGCGAATGTCCCTGACATGTCCAAATACCCACTGCCTAACTGCGGCGAAAGTTGCCCGATCCCGAGAGCGAGTTCGGCCAGTGCCATGACAACGACAAAGAGGATGAAATTCGTTATGTGTTTAGGAACGGACAAACTCTGAGCGACGAGGCGAGCCAGCAGCCAGAATTCAAAGACTTGCACAGCACCGACGAATCCCGTTACCCGGTCATACGCAAAAGCTGCGGACAGGCAGGTGGCTAGAAAAAAGGCGAGGAATGCTGTATCTACCACCGACCATTCGATCAGCTTCTCCCGCCTAGCGATGATCGCCAGTAATATTGGGAAGAATGAGACCAAGAGCGTTGTATCGGCGAAAGTCATATGCGCGTCGCCGTAATAGAAGAGGCCGATTCCGCGATCCCCCCTAGCGACAGGAAAGGCGCCCGTCAGACCCAGGCTCAAGACGAAAAGATAAGCGCTGTACTGAGGCTTCAAGAAAAGCAGCACTGGGATTACGACGAGAGTTCCCAAGAGGAATCGAGGATTGGCAGTTACAGCAAGACAAAATATCCCTCCCAGAATACCTGCCACCGGATAAACCCCCATAGGGATAGATCCCGGGGAATGAGGAAACGCATTCCCGATTGCCTTAACCTTTTCCATACTAGCCGTTCTCATGAGACCTCCTAATTGCAAACCTTCAACGCGCTTCCGTCCGAGTCCGAGAGAGCTGGAGCCGCCAAGTCCGGGATGGAAAGCTCTACTTCACAATTTGCTAACTCACTGCGAACAAACTGATCCGCAAGTGCGGCCACCATAGCCTCTTACTCTCCTTGCTTCACTATCTCTTTCACCGCGCGGCGCGCATCCATCAGGCTCCTAGTAAGCACCAAAGCCGATCCGAAACCTAACACGCGGAAGGAATGAAACGCTTCGGGCAGCAATCGCAACAGGAACAACGGGAAATATATTGTGGGGAAATTCTTCAGAAAAAAATATGCCTCGCAGTAAAAGCGCCACCTATAATGGGACCTGGGGTCAGGAAGACGGAACCACCCCCCCCCCGAATCAGCTTTGAGGTGGCAGACTCCTGCATCGGAGTCATACATGACCAACAGTCCCTTTCGCTTCAAGCGGATGAAAAGGTCAGCCTCGTCACGGTGTGTGCACCGGGGGTCGAAGTATCCCACTTGAGGAAATACCGCTTTTCGAAACGACATGTTACAACCCTTGCCAAAGTCCACGATGCCTGTGCCGCTGACAGTCCAATCATGGAGTTGTGCACCGCTTCTCGTGAACTGTGCCACAATCCGCTTGCCAATCCGGCCACCAGGGGCCCTCCTGGTGAAGACGCTCTTGATATCTTGCCACAAGACCAGTGTTCTGAAAAGAGGCCGTTTCCACCTAGCTCTTCGCAGGCTCAGATCAACCTTGCTTTCCTGAGATACCACCTCGCCGCCAGCCACGGACATGATTTTGGGGTCGGCATAGTGCCGGACGTGGGCTTGTATCCATCGGGGCCACGGTATAATGTCGTCATCACAAAAGAGGATAATCTCGCCTCTGCTCTGCTGGATTCCGAGGTTTCTGGCCGCCGAAAGATTGGCTTTTGCAAGATGGAAGTACCGAACCTCCCTGCCGGACTTGCCCAAGTTCCCCAGAACCCCGTCGGCCGGAAGCTCTTCTTCCGTCTGGTCAACCACGATGATTTCGTACCAAGGATATGGGTCCTTTAGAATGTGACTGATCGTGGAACGGAGTAGATCACGGCGGCGGTAGGAAGCGATGACCACGGAAACAAAGGGAAACTGGTCCGAGGCCGCGGCTGGTTCCGAGCGGGCGCTTTGTGACCAATCCTTCGAACCGCTTCCGCAGAGACCGTCTTGCGATGTTCCCATGCCATCGATCGCGTCCCGTCCAGTCATCCTCCAACCTTCTTCCCGAGTAATTGTTTAGCGTGTTTTGGGCCTGTTGGATTCCCAATTTTCGCTGTTTTTCGGCCATTTTCGGACATTCGCTAGGCGTCACAGAGTCGAAAAACATGGAATTCAGCAAGACTATGCTTCGCAAGCTATTGATTCCAGTGGACTAGAGACGCTAAACAAATACCTTCCCGTAACTAATACAAAGGAAATAAGTATTGTTACAAATAGCCCCTCATGCTAACCCTAGGAGCATGAGGAACCCGATTCTAACGTTAACCCACCCTGCGGCCACGAGGGAGCGGCCGTTGACCCTGGCCGACACGGTTCTCTTTTCCCGGGCATAGATGCGATATGCTCTCAGGAAGGAGCCTGCATTCGATCTCCGCTGCGGAAGCATTGTTAGCCCTGCCAGCAGTACGGCCGAGCCGAGGGTGGCGGCCCAGTCATACAACAGCAGCGCCGTCAGGTACTGATCCGTATCCGCGCTGGCTCCCAGGTAAAACGCCATCAGAGCCTCCCGGGCAAAGCCAGTCGCACGCCCCACCGCCGTGAGCAGGAAGATGACCAGGCTCGCGGTCGCAAAGCGCTGCATGATGCTGCGGTCTACGGGAACGCTGACCTGAAGCGCGTCGTTCAATTTACAACTCCCGAACTATACCCTGATCCGGACGCTGCGGTGGGTGGTTCGCTTGGCTTTCCAGAAAGACGAGCGACCGATTCCAATCCTCCGTACGGTCAAACTTCAACACATAACCCCGGTAGGGATACGCGTAGAACGAGTGGCCTTCCTCCAGAATCCGGGGAAACACGTGGAGGCTGAAGTCCGGGCAGCCTCCGTCAGGAATATAGCGGAAAATTTCCGGCTCAAACGCGTAGATTCCCGCGTTGATGTAATGGCTGAAGACTTCCAACGGGGACGGCTTTTCCAGGAAGCGGAGGATGCGGTAGCGGTCATCGAATTCCACAATGCCACAGGAAGACGGGTCCTCCAGCCAACAAACCGCCATGGAAGCCAAGCCCCCGTGCTTCTCATGGAATCGGCGAAACTCTACCAAATCACACGAACTGAGGTTATCGGCGTAAGTTACGAGGAACGGCTCGAGCTCAAAGTAAGACTCCAGTTTCTTGACACCGCCTGCTGTTCCCAGCAGTGCCTCCTCCAGGGAATAGTGAAGCCGGACGCCCCATCGTTCTCCCGTTCCGAAATACGAGGTGACCTGATCCGGAAAAGAATGGAGGTTCACGGCGATGTCTCGAAAACCGTTTGTGCTGAGCTTCTCGATCCAGTGTTCCAGCAACGGGCGCCCGGCGACCCGCAGCATGCATTTGGGTGTCGTATCCGTGAGCGGCCGGAGCCGCTCGCCCCTGCCTGCCGCCAGTAACATTACTTTCATACCGCGACTCCGCCAGCCGACTGCTGGTTTTCTGCATTTCTGGGCTCGCCCCCTGCCCGACTCAATCGCTGTTGAAAATAGGCGACCGTTCGGCGGATGCCCTCCGGCAACGGAATCTCCGGTTGCCAGGACAGAATCTCTCGAGCCTTTTCAGTTCGCAGATAACAGTGGTCAATTTCTCCCGGCCTTTTGCTAACATACTTCGGCTCAAAGGGGGGAATGCCGAGAGCGGTGCGGACGAAGTTGAAGATTTCGTAGTCGGTCGTCGGCAGGCCGCAAGCGATGTTCAAAATCTGGCCGTCCCCCTGCCGCAACGCGAGCGCGTTGGCCCGCGCCACATCCCCCACGTACACATAATCCCTCGTTTTCGTGCCGTCACCAAAGATTTTCGGGGGGACCCCCCCGAGCATCTGTTCGGAAAAAATCGCCACAACGCCCGCCTCTCCTTTCGAGCTTTGACGTGGTCCGTACACATTCCCATAGCGGAGCACGACATAGGGAAGGCTGTAAAGGATATGGTAGGTGAAGAGGTAGTGTTCCACGGTGTGCTTGCTGATTCCATAGGGAGTGATCGGATCCACGGGGTGATCCTCGGAAATCGGGACGGTGCGCGGTTCGCCGTACGCCGCTCCTCCGGTGGAGGCATAGATAAACCTTTGCGTTTTATATTGAACGGCGCAATCGAGGAGATGGATCGAGCCGAGGATGTTGACTTCCGCATCGAAGACAGGCTCCTGCACCCCCCGCCGTAAATCCATCTGGGCCGCGTGGTGGTTAATCACTTCCGGGCGCTCCCGCTCGAACACCTCTCGCAACCGCTGCGGGTCACGAATGTCCATCTGATAGAAGCGGGCAGCCGGGTTCACGTTTTCTAGCGAGCCGCGCGACAGGTCGTCCACCACGACGACGTCCAGCCCTTCCTGGAGGTAGCGGTCCACGATGTGGGAACCGATGAACCCCGCTCCTCCTGTCACCAAAGCCTTCATGCCGAATCCTCCCCAACCATCCGCTGAACGACTCGACCACACCTCGCAGCCGTTCCGATCCACACGACTACGCAGCGGTAGCTGCCACACGCCTCCAAAACGACAGGATGTCCGCCAGGGTTTGTTCCAGAGGGATCTCCGGTTGCCAGCCGAGGTTTTGCAGCCTGTTGCAGTCGCCAACCAAAACTGGGGTATCGAGAGGCCGGTACTTCTGCGGGTCACGAACCACGGGGATCGCTCGGCCGGAGAGAAGAATGAGCCTTTCCAAAACCGCTGCGATGGTATGCCCTTGTCCAGAACACAGGTTGTAGACTTCGCCCGGAATTCCCTTCTCGGCCAGGAGCCAGAGCGCCTGCACCGCGTCCCGGACGTCCACCAAGTCCCGAACTGCCTCGAGGTTACCGACCGAGATCTCCTGGGCCCGTCCCCGCTCGACTTCCACGATGCGACGTGAAAAATCCACGCAGGCGTTGGCGGCCCACCCCGGGCCCACGACAAAGAAAGGACGGACGCGAATGATTTTCATCCCAAAGGCCTGGGCGTAAAGGGCCGAGAGCAAATCCGAGCACACTTTACTGACCCCGTACGGACTGGAAGGGGCCAACCGCGCTTCTTCGGAGATGCGATCCACCGTTTCGTCGGGCGTGCCATACTCAGCGCTCGATCCGATGGTCACGACGGTGCAGTCCAGCCGCAGCTTTCGCACCGCTTCGAGCACTTGCAGCGTGCCGAAGACGTTGACCCGGAGCGTCGTTTCGGGATCGTCCCAAGACCGTGCGGGCAGGCTCTGCGCCGCCAGGTGGAAGACTCGGTCAGGCTTCACTTCGGTCATGACCCGAGTTACTGCGCTAGAGTCGGTAATGTCGCACCACACCGGGTGTATTTTTTCTTCCAATCCTCGCAGGTTCTGGCGGGAAGAGCGGATGGTTGCAAAAACTTGCAGGCCCTTGCCCAGCAAAAATTCTGCCAGGTGAGCTCCGATCAAGCCGTTGCTGCCGGTGATCAGGCACTTCATGGCGAACACTCGGCTCTCTGTTCAGCGCCCCGCAATAAAGGCACTTCCGAACCGCGGCGGGCCGCTTCGTAGGCGGAAAAGACCAGGCGCATGGCCTCCAACCCGTCGGTGGCATTTCCCAGCGGCTGGCGCTTTTCCCGGATAGCCGCCAGGAACTCCTTCCACTCTCCCGCCCAGGAGGAGTCGGTCCCTCGGAACTCCGTGACCTCGGCGTGAAACGGCTTGTCATACGTCTTCTTTCCGCAGACCAACCGCTCGGTTCCGTAACCTCCGCCCAGGCCTTCCACCACGGCATAGCCGTCTTCTCCGAAGATCTCAAATTGGAACAGATTCTTCCATTGCGTGAGGCTGGAATGAAGCAAGGCGAAGGCCCCGCCGGCCGCGCGGAAAATCACACAGGCATTATCCTCCAGGGGCTGAATCGGCCAATAGCGAGTCTCCACAACGCCCAGCACCCCAGCCAGATCACCCAGAAACCATCGAAACAGGTCCACGACATGGATGCCCTGTTCCATGAGCTGGCCGCCGCTGACAATGTGAGGGTTTGCACGCCACTCCCGCTCAAAGCCGGGCCGCCCGCAGATTCCATAGCAACTGCGGAGAAACAGCGGACGGCCCAGCCAGCCGCTTTCCCATAGCTCCTTCGCCTTCTGAATAGCCGGGTGATGACGGTGGTTGAACCCGCACTTGAGGATCAGTCCATTTTCGTTCGCGCTGCGGGCCATGGCTGCGGCTTCTTCCAGCGTCCGCGCCAACGGTTTTTCGCACAGAACGTGCTTGCCTTGGGCCAGGGCGGCCAGCGTAATTTCCGCGTGTGAATTGGGGGGAGTACAAACCACAACAGCGTCCACATCCGGGCGCCCGACAACCGCACGCCAGCCTTCGCCGGCTTCACAGTTCATCCGCCGCGCCAGCGTCTGAGCGATGGAGAGATGGGCGGCGGTTACAATGACCAGTTCCATATCGGGGAATTGCCGCAGCGCTTCGGCCCGGCGATTTCCCTGCAACCCGGCTCCAATGATGGCAACCCGCATACTCGCCTTTCTATCCGCAGTGGGCCAACGATGCTGCGATTCCGCCGCGGCCCACATCCAAATACAAAATCCCCTTGCGACGCAAGGGCTCGGGATCGAGCAGATTCTTGGTATCTATCAAAACCGGCCGCTTCATGCTCGCAGTCAGTGTGGGGTAATCCAGGTTTCGGAACTCGGGCCACTCCGTCACAATGACCAGTGCATCGCTCCCGGCGGCTACCGGTGCGGGGTCTGCATAGAACGCAAAATTCCTCTTTTCGCCCACTTCCTCCAGGGCGGCGTGCGGATCGTATGCCTTTACCTGCGCTCCAGCCCGAACCAGGTCGTTGATGATCTCCAGGGCTGCGGAGCGACGAAGGGTACTGGTTCCGGGCTTGTATGTCAAACCGAGGATGCCGACCGTCAAGCCGGCCACAGAGCCATACACTTTCGAGAGCCGGCGAAACACGATGCGACGCTGTTCTTGGTTCACCGCTAGTACCGCGTCGACCAGATGGGTGGGACAATTTAGGCGGGCGCCCACGGCCTGCAACGCGCGGAGGTCGCGCGCCAGCGTCCCTCCGGCAAATCCCAAACCTCCCGGAGCCAGAGGCGCGTGGGGGCTGACCCGCTCATCCCGCCGCAACGCCTCCGCCACCTTGGTGGCCTCCGCACCCGCCTCGTCGCACAGGTTGGTCAACTCGTTGATGAAGCTGATGCAGGTTGCCAAGTATGCATTGATGGCGTGTTTGGTCATCTCGGCACTTTTCAAATCCATGCGGAGTTTCGGAGCCGGCACGGACGCGTAGAATTGCTCCACGCGGTCCCAGGTGTTTGGTTCCGAGGCGCCGATGACGATCATCGCGGGCCGAAAAAAGCGCTCCAGGGCGCGTCCGAGACGCAGATTCTCCGGCACATAGGCTAACCCAAAGGGCCGGTTCGGCTGCTGGACCTGAATGGTCCGCTGGATTTCCTCGCAGGTCCCCACGGGAACCTGGCTGTTCACAATCACAATTGCGTTCGGTTCCAAATGCTCCGCCAGCACTTCGGCCGCCGCGTAGATCTGTGTTAGGTCCACGCGATCCTGCTCGTCCACCGGCGTATCATATGTGACGAGCACAAACGGCGATCTTGGGAGAGCGCCAGCGAGGTCCGTGGAGAACCGCAATCTCCCTGTGGCCAGATGCCGCGCCAGCAGTTCCGCCAGTCCCGGCTCGAAGATCGGGGGATGCCCTTGTTCCAAAGCCCGGACACGCTCGGGCTCTGCATCAACCCCCACCACGGAAAAGCCCAGTTCCGCGAGGCCCGCGCAGGTAACCGTCCCCAGGTGCCAGAGGCCCGTCACGCAGATTCGCTCCTCGCCGAACGTACTCATCATGAATTGGTTCCCCTGGTTCCCACGGATCGTTCCGCCTTGCCGCTCTCCTTCCGGTCGGTAGGTCCGGTTTCCTTTCCGAGGTACCGCCGGGTGGCGATGCGCACAGCCTCGCTGGAGGTATAGCGCGTCATCCATCCGAGTTGGCGCAGCTTGCTTACGTCCATGTACACGCGCGGCTGGTCGCCCGGCCAACCGCGGGCGCCGCCGGCATACCGCAACTCGACATTTCGCAAGCCCAGGTCCTCGATAACGATTTGAGCAATTTCGTTGACGGTCGTCGTCGTGGGACTGCCGAGGTTCAGAATCTCAAAGCCCGGCTTCGTGTGTGTCAAGGCCCATAGCATGCCGTCAATACACTCTTCGACCAGAATATAATTCTTCTCCGCAGTCCCGTCGCCCAGGATTTCGAGCGCGGTGGGGCATTCCCGCAATTTGCGGATGAAATCGAAGACCACACCGTGGCTCATCCGGGCTCCCAAAACATTGCCAAAGCGGAAAATCCAGGCCTGCATCCCGAACACGTGGTGATAGGCGCTCAACAAGGCTTCCCCAGCCAGCTTCGTGGCCCCATACATCGAGACCGGGAGTAGGGGGCCGTATTGCTCGCTCGCCGGGGGACGCGCCATGTCTCCATAGACCGCTCCGCTCGAAGCGAACACCAGCTTGTGGGTCCCCTCGCTCCGCATCCATTCGAGCAAGCGTTGGGTCGCGAGAAAGCCGTTTTCTACATCCACTTGCGGGTTCTGGGCCCCAATCACCATGTTCGTGTTTGCGGCCAGATGCCAGACCAGGTCGGAGGCTGTGAGAAGTCCGCGCAGTTCTTCGGGATGAAGCAGGTCCCCTTGACAGATTTCCAGGCGGGGATGGATTCGAACTTGTTCGAGCCAGTCTCGCTGCGCGTGCTGGAGGTTGTCGAGCACCACCACTCGGTCGCCCCGTTCCAGAAGAGTCTCGGTGAGATGGCTGCCGATGAATCCGGCGCCACCCGTGATGATATGGCGTGTAGGGAGTTGCATCATTGTTTCGGTCGCGGCTGCTGGGATCCGGTGGGGGATGGTCTGCCTCCGGGGCGATGGCTTAATCGGGGAGAGGCTGGAAAGACGGAGGAAGGTCGAGCCGCTCGAGTTCCTCGAGTCCTGCAAAGGAGCCGATTTCGTAAAACCGCTGCCGAGTTTCATAGGCATGCAGGCAATTTCGAGCGATGAGCATCTGAATCAAACCTTCCAGGGAGGCTTCCCCCTCGGGGGGGAGCCAATCCAGGACTTCCTTGCGGAAGGCGCTGACGCCGGCGTCAATATACACGGTATCCGGCCACCGTTCCTTCTTGCTATAAAAGCCAATCTTACCGTCCCGCACTACAATATTGCTCCGATCCCACTGATCTTCGTTTCGATAGACCACCATCATGGCAGGCAGCCCACACTTCCGGAATTCGCGGATGACATCCTGATAATCCACCCTCAGATAGGAATCTCCGTACAGCAGCAGAAACTCTTCGTTCAGCAGCGCACGGGCATTTCGCACGGCGCCACCGGTTCCCAGAAGGCCGTTGGTCTCCCAGCTATACGAAAGGGAGACGCCCCATTTCTCGCCCTTGCCGAAATACTCTGCAATAAGGGTTCCGAGGTGTCCTACGCACAAGACAATATCGGTTACCCCGTGGGCACGAAGCAAGGCAAGCTGGTGCTCCAGGAAGGGCTTCTGTCGAACGAGGATCATGGATTTGGGAAGAGTCAACGTGAGCGGGCGAAGTCGCGTCGCGATCCCCCCCGCCAGGATCACTGTCTGCATGTCCGCCTCTCCCTGTTTTGTTTCCAACCCCGTCGCGCCGGAGGATGCATTCGTTTTTTCTCCCGACCTCTCGCTAGTACGCACCCTCCGCGCGGATCACCTTCCAAAAAGTCTTGGCGATGATCACCAGGTCAATCCAGAGGGACCACCGATCAATATAAAACATATCCATACGAATCCGGCTGGAATAGTCCGTGTTCTGGCGGCCCATGACTTGCCAGAAGCCGGTCAGCCCCGGGCGCACCGACAACAGCTTATCCACATAGGGGCCGTAGCGGGCCGCCTCCCGGCTGGAAATCGTGCGCGGACCCACAAAACTCAGGTCTCCCTTGAGCACACTGAAGAATTCCGGGAACTCATCGAAGCTGTACCTCCGCAGGAAGCGGCCCACCCGCGTGATCCGGGGATCCTCCTTCAGCTTGAAGTTCTCCTCGAACTTTCTGCGGAGCTCGGGGTCCTCCTCCAGCATCCGCGCGGCATCCGGCCGCATGGTGCGGAATTTCAGGTAGCGACGCTTCCGGCCTCCCGGGCAAAGATACTCCTGACGGAAAAAAACCGGGCCGCCATCCTCCAGCTTGACGGCCGCGGCCACGAACGGAACCAGGCAGAGGGTTACCAACGATCCCACCACGCCGAGTCCCAGATCCAACATTCGCTTCAGACCTCGCTGGAAGTAGAGCCCCAGGGTTTTGGGCCTGGGTGTGAATACGAAAAGACCGGAGTACTGGTCCAACTCACACTGTTGTGTGCCGAGGTTGAATAGGTCTGCACCGCCGATGATCACCGGCAATCCAAGATCCCCGCAGCGGCGGATCATTTCGAAAATGGACTGATGCATGCGAGGGGAGAATTCATCAAAGGCGATCACGACTACATTGGGCTTTTCAGCCGCAACGATTTCCTCCCAATCCGCCCATGTTCCGAGGCAGGGGATGGCAAGGTCTGGTGGATGTGCTGCGTTTCCCGAGGTGACATAGCCCAGCGTACGGAGGCCACGGTACCGCTGGGTCTCGAGCGTCGCCTGGATGCTGGCGACCAACGGGGCGGAGCCGAGAAAGATGGCTCGCTGCTGCGCCAAGTTGTGATTCCAACAATAGTGGTACAGGAACCGGATCGTTGTGCGTCCCGCAACCACGAGCAGGAGCGCCAGCAGATACCAGCCGACGATAAAGTACCGGGAAAAAATCAGGGTCTTGAAAAAGACAAAATTGAGACCAAACAGCAGCAGAAAGGAGAAACTGACTCCACGCACACACGTTTCGAGGTCTTTTTCGGGGCGGACGTAGTCCAGTTGTTTGTATCCCTCCTCGATGGCCATGAGGACCAGAAGCAACGGCGTCAGGAAGAGCAAGTTTTGAATATGAAGTCCCAGATCTTCGACGGCCAGGAAGGTCTCGACAATTTGGAACGTCAAATAGAAGCTGCCCGCCACTGCGCCGACATCGGACGTCAACAGCAAAACGCGCTTGGTGCGAGCGCGAACTAGGAGAGTTTCCAAATTGCGCAGCAGGCGTCCGGTCGCGGCCTGCTCCACTAATCCCGCCGGTGGCACGCTCTGTGCTACTTCCCGATCCATCGGCCTCCTGTCCTGCCGGCAGTCCACCGAAAGCACCGGCGCATCTGTTCCTCTCTAAGATGACAAGGGAGGGATAGCGACCCTCCGGAGCGTTTCGATTCCGGAAACGTGCTCTCTGGTTGTGCTACTCCGCCGCCGGACCTCTCCCCAGTCGAGAAAGCAATGTTCCTTCCCATCCCCGAATGGCCTCAGCGGCCACACGCCGTGGATGCTTCCGGACGGGAGGGCCTGGCCAGGGTTCCGGAGAGAAATCCATCCCTGGGACTGCGGGCTTCCCATTCCAAAATTCGCAGAGCCGCTTCCCAGAGATCCGAAGCTACCCCGTCCGGTCGAATCTCGTGCCGCTCCATGACCCGGCAAATATCGCACTTCCAGCTTCCCACGAATACGGTCCTGCACCCGGCCGCCTTGCCAGCCTGAATATCAGGCACTCCGTCCCCAATCATATACGATTCCGCCAGGGCGATGTTCCATTCGCGGGCCGCCCCGAGCAGGAGCCCCGGCTCGGGCTTCCGGCAATCGCAGACCTTGCGGTATCGTTTCAGCTTCGCTTGGGGATGGTGCGTGCAGTAGTAGATTCCATCCAGGCGGACTTCTTTTCTTTTCAGCAACCGAATCATTTTCCGATTGATCTGGTTCAGCGTTTCTTGTGTGAAGTGTTTCTTGGCAAGCCCCGGCTGGTTGGAAACCACAAAGACCTTGAACCGGCTCTGTTGGAGAAGTCGAATGCCCTCGGCCACACGGGGAAGCAACTGGAACTGTTGGGCGGTGAACGGCGAGTCCACAATTCCCATTTCGGAGTGATAGACAATTTCATTGATGACACCATCCCGGTCGAGGAAAACAGCTTTTTTCATAAGAAACGTGGGCGGTTTTTCAGCGACAATCGAGGGCGAGCCGGCCAGCACGGAGGGAACCCTGTTGCCGAGAACGTGCTGTAGAGGGTGGGGGGAGCCGAAAAATCCTTATACCGTCCCAGGAGCGGAAAAGGCGTTAATGGTTTTCCGTCCCCCTACTTGTTGCCAGCTCTTGTCGCTGGAAATCCAGTTCACCAAGACCTTGCTACCCTCCAAATCGAATCGGAACCGGAGTTCGACCAATCCGGCCTCTCCCATCGTAGCTCGGAGGCGTCTCCGATCGCCGTCACAGTACAGCATCAGAAAGCCGCCGCCCCCCGCGCCGGAAATTTTACCACCCACGGCCCCGTTGGCTTTGGCCAGTTCATACCAGGCGTCCACCTGCGTCGAGGAGATGTCGTTGGAGAGCCTCTTCTTCGATTGCCAGTGCAGGTCAAAGAGCTCTCCCACCTGGTGCAGGTCGCCCCGGACAATCGCATCTTGGATCGCCAAACCGATCTCTTTGATCTCGTGGAGGCTTTCCACCACCCGCGCCTCGTTCCGAGCTGTTGCGCTGCTTTGTGTGCTCAGGATCTTCAGGGCATCCCGGCTGAGACCGGTGTAAAAGAGCAAGATATTACTTTCCAGAGCTTCCAGGATCTCAGGGTCCACTTTCAATCGCCGGCCGTGGACTGTTCCGTCGCGCGCAATGTCGAGTGTGGTCAGCCCCCCGAAGGCAGCCATGTATTGATCCTGTTTCCCGATGGGTTTCTTTAGGACTTCCAGCTCAATCCGGCAGGCCTCGATGGCCAGTGCCTCTCGGCTGACGGGGTCCCCCACATAGGTGTGCATGGCATTCAAAAGCCCCACCAGATAACAGCTCGAAGAGCCGAGGCCGGTTCCCGCCGGGATGTCCGCCACGGAGACGATTTCAATGCCCCGGGAAATCGAGAGAGCTTTCAGGGCCTCCCGCGCCAAAGTATGTTGGACTTCCTCCGGGTGATGGCAGATCTCGTTCTGCGAGTAGCGCACGCGAATACAATCGTCGAGCAGCGGTGTATTGAGACAAATGTACATATATTTGTCTATCCCGACGCTCAGAATGAACCCGCCGTACTGGCTGTAGTAGGAGGGTAAATCCGTTCCTCCTCCCCCGAGTGTGATTCGAAAAGGAGTCCGTGTGATGATCATGGCTCTGTCCGCAGCGCCGCAACCGCCCCGTGCTTAGGGACGTTTCGCTGTCGGTTGCAACGCAGACCGCAAGGGAACCGCGGCCGCCTCTGCTCCGCTCCCGGGAGCAATCGGTTGCCGTTGGGTAATCTCGCGCAGGGCTTTCTCGGCGTCTTGATTGAACTGTCGCACGGTGTCGCGCGTGTATTTGTGATCCACCATTTTCGGGAGAAACTGCGGAGGGATCGTAAGAATGTGCGCTCCTGCCAGAGCCGCAGCCTGGATGTCCATGACGGTGCGAATGCTGCCCACGATAATCTGGGACGTGAGATTCCATTGATCCAGCCACGCGCGCACATTTCGGATCACCGTTCCCGGGTCGTTGCCTTCGTCCGCGATCCGCCCGGCAAAAATACTCACATACTTGGCCCCCGCCTTGGCAGCCAAGATGGCCTGGTTGAATGACAAAATGGCCGTGGTATTAATGGAGATCCCGTCGCAGGTCAGCGAGTGGATCACGCCAAGACAGGATTCGCCAAACTCGTTCACGATGGGGATTTTCACGACGATGTTCGGCGCCCAACAAGCAAAGGTCCGGGCCTGTTGGATCATCTCCGCGCGGTCATTGGATGTCACTTCCACGCTGACGGGGCAATCTTTGAGGAGCGCGCAAAGGCGGCGGGCCCCCTCTTCGAGGTTATACACTCCGTCTTTGAACATGATGCTGGGATTCGTCGTGACGCCGTCCACGATTCCCTGACGGAACCACGTCTCGATCTCTTCGTAGTTGGCGGAATCCAAAAAGATTTGCATCGGTCACTCTCCTGCACAGGGCAGTTCTGCGGCGGTCTTCGCCTCTGCCTCCGGTCGCCGAATCACCGCCTCAGGGCTGCCTCCAAAGTGCTCCATTGTACACATCCCGCTGCGGAAAAAGCAATTCCGGCAAACGAGAAAGATTCGCCGGCAACGTTCGCCGGGCTTCCCATTCTCCGTCGGTGGCGCCTCCGAAGCCAGTTCAGGGGACGGGGAGAGATGTCTCGGCAACATCCAGGCAGCCATTGTGCGTATGTTCTTAATCGTGTTGGTTAGCCCGGACGTAGGTTCCGAGGTCAGCACCCAACAACGGGCACTCCCGAATGGAAGCCGGCGTATGCGGCCCGATCGAGAGGCCGTCTTTCCCCTCGAGGGCGCACCCCTTTTTCATTTCGCAGGCAAGCAAGGAGAAGTTTGCAAAAGTAAAGGCCAGCCACAGCCCGCAGGTCCTACAAAGCAAGATGTGGGATGCGGCGACCTACGGTGAATCTTTGCCGCGGAAGCCTGCTCCCCACAAGGAGCTACACAGGAGATATCCCATCCGCAACGGACGCACGAGGTAATACAGGAAACCCAGGGACGTGGGGAGGCGGCAGAGTTGGCTGTCCCCCGGCGTCGGAAGAAGGAGCCGCCGCAGAAGGAAGAGAACTTTTTCGGAGGGCTGCTTTGCCAAGCGAAGGAACAACAGAAGGTCTTGCAGAGGAGCGGGAAAACGGGGAGGAGCGGGGAAGAGCCGGATCGAAGATGGCGGCATTTCCACGACGAATCCTGGCGGCAGCGGCGTTTCCAGCAAGACGTGAGAAACGCTTAAACCCCACCGCAAAAACGGTTCCCAACCGAGCTCCCTCATCTGGGTTTCGACCGTTTCCCAGCCGATGCCACCTCGGAGACATAGTTCGTGAATGTCCACCAGCCATTTTAGACTTTGCCAGTGGTGCCGCGCAGCGTGAACCAACAGGAATACGACCTGCCACTCCGGGCTCAAGTCCGAAACAGGAACGCCCCGGAAGATTGTCTCGTGCGCCGCGCCCCAGAGATCTTTTATGCTCCCTTCTTCCCACGACGATTCCCAGAACAGCCCCCAGTGGAGTTCGACCCTGTAATCCAAGGTTCGTTCCCGCTTCCGGACCGCGCATTCAAAGCTGTTCTGCATCCCGCGGTCCGTCAGAAACCACCGTGAGAACTCGGCCTGGTAACCTCGGGCCACCAGCAGGTCCAGGGCCTGCGTCATGTTGCGTCGCGGGACCAAAAGGTCCATGTCCACGCAGACCCGGAGAGTGAGGTCTCCGTAGAGTGATTCGGCGAGAAAAAGCCCTTTCAAGGGAATCACCGGGATTCCCGCCTCGCTCAGCGCGCCGAGCAACAGAGTCAACTCGTCAGCGAGGAGGGTATTCCGGAGCGCGTTCATTCGGAAGAGGGCCTCCAGCTTGGCGCGGACCGAAGCCGGCACCCCGGCAAATCCGAGGTACCGAAGGTTCCGGTAGAGCATCGGATAGACCTCGTTAGCCCGGGCCTGTTCTAGCACACGGTCCCACTGAAGTGGTCTCGCCAGCAGCGCCCGAGCCTCTTCGCACGCTGGAGGCGGAAGCTGCCCCCGGGCCAGGATCAGGCAAAGGCGGTCCTCCGGAGAGAGATCGAAGCGCATGGGAACTCTCTTACAAGTGGTTGAGAGTGCCGTTAGCCTGTCTCCACCAGACGTTCCGGTAAAAGACCACCCGGCTCACCAGCAGGCTCGCCAAACCGAAGAGGATCAACATCTGGATAGGGGAACGGAGTTTCGTCAGGGAGGCTCCGCACAACACGGCAACCTGCCTCCCCTCAAGCGCGAGCGGGATCGGCAACAATGGCACTCCCTGTCCGAGTAGGGGGGCGGCTCTGCGAGGAGGTTTTCGTTGAGATGGCCGGTTCCCCATCGCAGACTTCTCATCTCCCCGGCGGCGGCCGACACAGGCTTCCGCCACACAATACCTTACCAGCCAATCCTTCCGTGGACAAGATAGGGTGCTCACCTGCATCGTGTCTTCCTACGAAACACCAATCTGCTCCGGAGGAATTGGGTTGGCTCATTTTGGTGGTTGCGTCGGCTTCCAGCCGGCTCTCTAGGCTGCGATGAGGGCGGCGCTACCATCCGCCCCCTCTACTAAACGTAAAGAACGGTCGTAATTGTTTAGCGTGTTTTGGGCCTGTTGGATTCCCAATTTTCGCTGTTTTTCGGCCATTTTCGGACATTCGCTAGGCGTCACAGAGTCGAAAAACATGGAATTCAGCAAGACTATGCTTCGCAAGCTATTGATTCCAGTGGACTAGAGACGCTAAACAAATACGAACGGTCCAGAAGCTGGTTGGCGTTGCTGAAATCCTGAAGGGGTCAAGGGTTGTCTCAACAGTTCAGCCTCCCTCACGGACCATTCGCTTTTTCCGCACGGCAAGAACCCTTCTTGCTGACACGAGACCGGTCTCGTAAACTTCAAGTACTTTGGTCCTGAACGAAGGTTGAGGCGGTGGTTCTATTGCAGCACGGCCGCGCAGCACGCTAAAGTAGGTCTGTTGGGCATATTAGGGAGGCTCGGAAGGGAAACTCTAAGACTCTTTGTTCTGCGTGTGATGCATTGTTCGCTTCGGAAAAGAAGGGCCTTTTTATCCCCCCTCAGGGAGGCGTGCTCGGAATAGGTTAACATTCTCCATATTCTGATTCGAAGGGAAACAGCTATGTCCTCTAGGCCGGTCGTCACTTCGGTATGGTTCGCTTTCGTGATCTCCTCATTCATCCTGAGAACCCAAGCCTACCAATCCCAGGCAGTGACCTCTGAACCGGAGCCGCTAGTAGTTAACAGCTCAGCAGCGGCGGGAGTGTCCGTGCCGCGGCTGATCCAGTTTGGCGGCGTGTTGAAAGACCAGATGGGGAAGCCGCTGGCGGGAGTGCAAGGCGTGACTGTTGCGCTCTACAAAGAGCAACAAGGGGGCGCGGCGCTCTGGATCGAGACGCAGAACGTGACCGCCGACTCCGAAGGCCGCTTCGCGGTTCTGCTGGGCGCGGCGACGAGCGAAGGAGTGCCGCTGGACCTGTTCAGCTCGGGGGAATCGCGCTGGCTGGGGGTGCAGGCGCAGGCGCCGGGCGAGCAAGAGCAGGCGCGGGTCTTGCTGGTGAGCGTGCCGTA
>MGUX01000136.1:0-2180 GCA_001800185.1 Elusimicrobia bacterium RIFCSPLOWO2_12_FULL_59_9 | reverse complement strand
GCCGCTGGCGGCGTTCCTGCTGGCCCCGGAAGCCATCACGGATCGCGTGCTGGCGGCGAGGAAAGGGGGCAGGGCGGGAGACTGGCCGGAGGCCTCGCTTGGGACGGAGCTGCCCACGGCAGCCCTGACCGCAGGCCAAATTCCGAAGTTCCTGGACAGCATCGGAACGCTCGGCGATTCCATCATGACCGAGAACAGCGGCAAGATCGAGGTCGAAGGGACACTGGGGCAGCGGCGCACCCTGATTGGCGACGCGGGTTGCGGGGCCGGCTATGCGGGCCTGAGCGTGCAAGGAGCCCTTTCTGGCTGTAGCAATTACTCTCTGTTGGGGGACGGGGGAAGTCTGTTCATTAACCGGCCGGGAGGGAACATGTTCTTTCGCCAGAGTAACGGTACGCAAATGATACTCGACAGCAACGGCAGACTCGGCATCGGGACCGCGACGCCGGGGGGACGATTGGAAGTCGTGGGCACGTCCGGTCAGCGCAGTACCCTGATTGGCGACGCGGGTTGCGGGGCCGGCTATGCGAGCCTGAGCGTGCAAGGAGCCCTTTCTGGCTGTAGCAATTACTCACTGTTGGGGGACGGGGGAAGTCTGTTCATTAACCGGCCGGGAGGGAACATGTTCTTTCGCCAGAGTAACAGTACGCAAATGATACTCAACAGCAGCGGCAACGTCGGCATCGGCACGGCGGCACCGGACTACAAGTTGGACGTTGCTGGACAGATCAACGCCTTGAGCGGACTTTGCATCGCGGGGGACTGCAAGGCGAACTGGGCCGCGGTGGGCGGCGGGGACATCACGGCGGTGACGGCGGGCTCCGGACTTTCTGGCGGCGGACCCACCGGCGACGTCACGCTGAGTGTTGCTGCGGGTGGCGTAACCAACGCCATGCTGCAAAACAGTTCTGTGACCGTCACCGCCGGGACTGGACTCTCGGGCGGCGGCGCGGTCTCCCTGGGCGGCTCCACCACGCTGAACAACACGGGCGTGCTGGGCTTTAACGGCCGCTCCGGTGCGGTCACGTCCGCCACAAACGACTATTCGTTTTCGCAGCTCAGCGGCACGGCCGCCAAGGCCCAGCTTCCAGGGACAACGGTCTACACCGACCAGGCCAACACCCTGGCCGGCAAGCTCACGATGGGCGCTTCAGGCGCTGCGGCTGACGGGCTCCCCTCCATCCCCATCGAGATGGTCGCCCTCTCCCTGCAAAGCTCCACTCCGACCAACCAGACCTTTCAACTGCGGACGGACGTGGTGAACAACGACACGACCGATGCCTCGGGGCGGGTGAGCTTGTTGTACGGCGAGGGGGCCAGTACGCCCGCCGCCACCGGCATCTCCTTCAGCCACAATGGCACCGTTACCGCAACTGCCTTCAGCGGTTCCTTCAGCGGCAATGCCGCGACCGCCACGGCGCTGGCAGCGGATGGCTCGGATTGCTCCGCGGGCTCGTTCCCTCTGGGCGTGGACGCCTCCGGCAACGCGGAGGGGTGTACTGCGGCCGGCACCGGCACGGTGACCCAAGTGAGTACGGGTTCGGGTTTGACGGGCGGACCCATCACGGGCGTCGGCACGGTCAGTATCGCCAACGCCGGGGTAACCAACGCCATGCTGGCCAACAGTTCGCTCACCGTCACCGCCGGGACTGGACTCTCGGGCGGCGGCGCGGTCTCCCTCGGCGGCTCTACCACGCTGAACAACACGGGCGTGCTGGGCTTCAACGGCCGCTTCGGTCTGGTCACGCCCGCCACCAACGACTATTCGTTTTCCCAGCTTAGCGGCACAGCCGCCAAGGCCCAGCTTCCCGGGACAACGGTCTACACCGACCAGGCCAACACCCTGACTACCGGCCCGCAAACGCTCCAGACCGGAGCCGTCGGCAACCGGGGCCTGATCGTGCAGGGGGCCGCGAGTCAGACGGCCAATCTCCAGGAATGGCGGGATAGTTCGGGCGCCAGCCTCGCCTCGGTCAATTCCTCCGGTATCTTCCAAGCCCCTCTGGGCATGATGCTGACGAACGCGACTTTCGTCAACATGGGGGGTGGGGGCAGTGGTTGTTTCATCTCGGGCTCTGTTTGGGACGGATTTTGGGAAGCCAAGACCGACACGAGTTCCAATTGTTTCGACGATGAGGTGTCCATTCTGACAGGGGCAGATGATCTGGCGAATGGTCTCG
>MGUX01000135.1 GCA_001800185.1 Elusimicrobia bacterium RIFCSPLOWO2_12_FULL_59_9 | reverse complement strand
TTTCACCACGGAACTTGACGGCGTTCTGCCCAGATTCTACCTTCTGCCCGTTCTGTGGTTCGCGCTCTGCGCCGGTTGGAGCGTGGACGAGCTTGAGCTGCGTTTGGGCAGATGGAGTTGGTGCGCGCTCCTTATCCCCCTCCTTTTGCTTGGGCAAAGGCGCGCCGCGTGGGCGCTGCGCGAGGATTTCATGGCGTACGACTACGGGCGGGCGCTGCTCAAATCCATGGCGCCGGGCTCGGCGCTCTTCATGGACGGCGGCGACGACGCCTTTTACACCTTGGCCTTTCTCCACTACGCCGAGGGGATGCGGCCGGATTTGGAGCTGCATGACCGGGGGGCGCTCATCTACCGCAATGTCTACGGGCCGGATTTCCGGCAATTGAGCAAGGACGACAAGGAGAAAAGGCGCTTGGAGGTCGAAAGCCGGTACGCCGCCCAGACCGCAGTCTATTACTCCACTCTCCGGGATGAGGTCCTGCCGGGGGCGGTTCTGTTGCCATCGGGCGTCGCGCAGCGGTCGATATGGCAAAAGGACGCGCCGGACAGGGCGGCCGCGCTTCGCCGCGAGAGCGCCTGGCCGTTTTACGTGTTCCGCGTGAATGCGGCCCTTCTGGAGCGGCATTACCGCGACCGCGCCTTGGCGCCGTTTTTTTGGTTCGGCCGCGGCCAGGAGCTGGCGGCTCTGGGACAATGGCGGGAGGCGCTCAGGCAATGGCGCTTCGCTCGCTCCATCGGCCCCGACATCGATTGGCTGGGGAGCTCCTTGAGCCGCGCCATGGAATGGCTGGCGTACCGCCTCGCTCAATCGGGCGACTGGGGCGGGGCCGAAGAAGTTTACCGGGACAACCTGGCGTTTGAGCCGGCGAAATCGCAGCTTTGGGAAAATTTGGCGGTCACCCTGGAAAAACGTGGAAAATTCGACGAGGCCGTGTCGGCCTACTGGAAAGCCCTGGCCGCGTCTCCCAAGTCCGTCAACGCGTATATGGGTCTGGGCGTCGTTTATTGGAAGTCGGCCGATTGGCCCAAGGCCGCCGAGGCCTACTCCAAGGCTTTGGAGATTGATCCCGGCCAGGCGCAGGCGCGGGCCTATCTGCGGACGATTGAAGGCAAACTCAAAAGCCGATGAAAAGCGATCCGCCGCCGCGGCTAAAATTTATTTTGCCCCTCGGGATTTTTCTGGCCTCGTTTCTCTGGTTTTGCCACCACGCCGCGCCGGCGATGGCGCCATTGGATTCCGCCGAGCTCTCGGCGGCGGGCGCCACGCTGGGCATCGCCCACTCCCCCGGCTACCCCCTCTACGTGCTCGCGGGAAATCTCTTCGGCAGCGCGATTCCTCTCGGAAATTGGGCGCTGCGGATGAATTTATTTTCGGCGCTCTGCGCCTCCGCCGCGCTGGCTCTCCTGGCTTGTCTTCTAGCCGACGCCGGCCCGCTCGCGGCGATCGCCGGGGCCGCGGCGCTATTTTTTTCCCCGGCTTTCCAAAAGCAAGCCGTGGTCGCCGAGGTCTTCACTCTCCAATTGGCCTTGATGGGCGCTTTGTTTCTGATTTTAAAGGCGCTTTTATCCGCTTCGCCGCCGGAGATGAATGCGAGGCGCGCATACCTTTTGGCGTTGGTTTTCGGTTTGGCCTGCGGAAACCAGCATACCATCGTCTTGCTGCTGCCGGGGCTCGCCGCGGCGCTCGCCGTTTGGCTCAAGCGCGTTCCTTCCGGGAGCAGGGCGCGGGTTTTGGGGGTCGCGGCGGCCTTCGGCGTTTTGGGAGTCCTCGTCTACGCCTTTGTTTTCCTGCGGGCTCAGGCGCCGCCTTTGCTCAACTGGGAGGAGCCGGACACGTGGGAGCGGTTTTGGGGCCTGCTGACCCGGGCGCGCTACGGCACGGCCGCCTTGGCCCAGGGCGCCGGCGCGGTGAGTTGGTCCGCGCGGACTTTTCAGCGCGCCGCCGGTTTTTACGCGTCGCTCATCGCCGAAGACGCGGGCTGGACAGGCTTGTGCCTTGCGGCCGCCGGAGCGTGGGCGGCTTGGCGCCGCGACCGCGTCTTCGCGGCGGCCACCTTTCTCGCCTGGCTCTTTAGCGGGCCGTTTTTTTTCATTTTGGCGAAAACCTCTCCGGGCCCCAACGCGCGCATGGTGATGGAGCGCTTCCTCCCTCTGTCGGCGTTTTTCATGGCGTATTGGTTCGGCGCTTTTTTCGGGGCGGCCGGCCGGTATAAATCCGGCTGGGTCTTGCTGGCCGCCGTTCTTTTCTGGAGGCATCCCGCCCCGGCCGACGCGCGCTCCGATTACCTCGATTACGATTATACCCGCAACATCCTCAGGACTTTGCCGCGCGGCTCTTTTTTGCTCCTGGACCGCGCGGATGAAGCCGAATTCGGCATGGCCTATTTGCAGTACGCGGAGAACCGGCGTCCGGACCTGAGGTGGGCGGACTGCAACGCCGGGGTGACGCCCAGCCTGTACGGCAAGGACTATTACCGCCTTTGGGGAAAGCCGCGCCTGGAGCGGCGTCAAGAAGTGGAGTCCGCGCTCGCCGCTTCCCACCCCGGAGGCGTCTATTACGCCAGCTTGGAGGAAAATCTGGTCAAGCTCAATCGCCGCCGGGACGGATATCTTCTGCGCGTTGAGAAAGTGGGCGCCGCCGCGGACGCGCCCGGCTTTCCGTGGGAGGAGATTTACAGCTTGAGGTGGAAATTCCCCTTGCCCTACCGGGGCGCCATACAGCTCAGCTCGCATTGCGAGCTTTTGGCCAAGCACTATCTGGAGCGGAAACGGATCGAAAAAGCGGAAGGGCATTTTCGCGGCTTGGCCGCGGCAAGCCGCGCTCCGGATTACTGGTGGGGTTGGATCGCCGGCCAGTATTTTACGGCCGGCCGCATGCAGGAGGCCGAAGCCGGATTCAAGAAGGCGCTGGGCTACGCCGAAAACGCGGCGGCCTATTCCAATCTGGGCGTGATCCACGAGCGTCGCGGCGACGCGGAAGGCGCGGAGCGGATGTACCGCAAGGCCTTTTCCATCGATCCCGGCTACGCGCAGGCCTATTACAATCTGGCGACCTCCTGCTGGCGCCGGCGGGATTGGAAGTGCTCCGTTTGGGGCTTTGAGAAAGTGGCGGGCTTAAATCCAACCCATCCGGACGCGGCGCGCTTCTTGGCGGCGGCGCGCGCGAGATTGAGCAACCCATGATCGGCGAACTGCGCGGGTGGAAAGGCGCGATGCTCGTGTTTCTGGCTTTTTTCGCTCTATTTCTTTATACCTGCCCTCCCTCCCTGGCCCCTTATCGGGACGCGGGAGAGATGGGACTGAGCGCCTCCACCCTCGGCGTTTCCCATCCGCCGGGATACCCCTTGTATGTGCTCGCCGCGCGCGCGGCGAACTTGATTCCGCTGGCCACCGCCGCCTTCCGGCTCAACGTTTTTTCCGCGGTGATGGGAGCGGCGGCCCTGGCGCTTTTCTATCTGCTGCTGCTGGGCGAAACGGGGGCCGCGCCGGCCGCCTTCGCCGTCCTGGCCCTCGGGCTCAACCCGACCTTTTGGACCGTCTCCATCGTCTCCGAGATGTACTCGATGAATCTCGCGCTGATGATGCTTCTGCTCATATTGGCCGTCCGGCGGGAAGGCTGGAGGGTTCCGGCGTTCTACCTGCTGGCGTTTTTATACGGGCTGAGCCTGGGGAATCGCACGGACCTGCTGCTGCTGGCGCCCGCATTTTTGTGGCTGTTGCTGGCGGCAAAGAGCCCGCCGCACCTCCGGGGCATCCGGGTCCCCGAAGCTCCGCGCAGGGGGCCGCCGCGCGCATGGCTTCGAGCGGCGGGCTTTTTTTTGCTGGGGCTGAGCGTCTACGGCTATCTGCCCCTGCGCTCCGCCCAAGAGCCGTGGCTGGATTGGAACCATCCGGAAAAGCTGGCCAATTTTTGGGGCACCATCACCCGGAAAACCCATGGCGGAACCCTCGACCTGCTGTCGAAAAATTATCCAGCCGGAGCGATGTTCGGCGTCAATTTGAAGGAAAACCTTCTGCATGCGGCCGGTTTTCTGGGCTGGCCGGGCGTCGCCGCGGCGGCGCTCGGAATGTGGACGCATTTCCGAAGCCGCCGCGCCGTTTGGCCGGCTTTTTTGCTGGCCTATATTTTTGCCGGCCCGGTTTTTCTGTTTTTGGCCAACATGCCGCCCAACCCGCATGCTTTGGCCATCGTGGAGCCGCATTACCTGATGTCGGACGTCGTCTTGGCCGTCTGGATGGCGTGGGGGCTGCGGCGGCTCCTGGACGCCTCGGCGGGCAAGCTCCCGCTGCGCTTCGCCTTGCTGGCGCTTTTCCTCCTGCAGGCGGGCGCCTCGCTATGGGCGCACGCAAGCAAGGTCAACCACCGGGAGAATTATTTCATCTATGATTTCTGCCAGAATATTTTCCGCTCCGCCCCTCCGGACTCCGTGCTGATAGCGAAAAAGGACGTTCAGCTTTTCAGTTTGTGGCATTATCATCTAGTGGAGAACCGGCGGCCCGATTTAACGATCATCGCGCAGGGGCTTTCCGCCAGCCCTTGGTACCAAGAGAGCTGGGGGCGCAGAAATCCGGAGGTCGTGATCGCTCCGGTCAAGACGGAGGAGGAACTTTTGCGCTTCGTGCGGCAGAACCGGCTCGTCTATGCCACGCCGGACGCCGAATTGCCGGACAAGTTTCCGTATTTCGTTCCCGAGGGCCTGCTGTGGCGATTGACCCCCATGCGGGCGGCGGAGAGGCCTTTTTGGCCTTGGCCCTTTTACGTGGCGCGGGGGCATTTCGTGCATGAGGAACAGCCCAATTTCTTCAATTCGGACGTGATTGAAATGTACGTCCAGGCGCATTACCGGGCCGCGACGCTTTTGTGGAAGGAGGACAAGTTGGAGGAGGCCGTGCGCGAATTCAAGCTGGCGTGGGCGCAAAAGCGCGCCTTCCCCTACTCCCCCTATTTCCTGGGGTTTTTGTATTTTCAGAAAAAAGGGGATTTGAGCCAGGCGGAGCGGATGTACCGCCGCGCGACGGAGCTTTTTGATTACAGCCTGGACCTAGCCCGGGATTACCGCGCCTTGCCGGACGTGCGCCGTTCCTATGCCGCCGCGGCCGCCGACGCCTATGTCGCTCTGGGCGCCGTTCTTGAAAGAGCCGGCAAGCGAGAGGAAGCCGAAAAGGCCTATTTGAGCGCCCTGGAGCGCGAGCCCAACCTGCCTCAGGCGCA
>MGUX01000134.1 GCA_001800185.1 Elusimicrobia bacterium RIFCSPLOWO2_12_FULL_59_9 | reverse complement strand
TAGCCGGAGGCTAAAACCGACCGGCCAATACGCGCAATATTATCCGGTCGCAGCACCAGCCCTTTTCCACTTTATGGCCATCGCGGAAGTCGCTTTTGCACTGCCCATTTTCAAGACTTTCCACTACGCGATTCCGGCGCGCATGAGCGCCGTTCTCCAGAGGGGCGCCCGGATCAGGGCGCCCTTCGGCTCCCGCCGTATGGCGGGGGTCGTGGTCGGCATTCATGAAGAACACGGGTCTCGGGTCCTTAAGGAAATCGATTCCGTCATGGATCCGACCCCGCTGCTTCCGGACGAGCTTCTGGATTTGGCGCATTGGCTTTCCTGGCGCTATTTTTGCCCTTTGGGCGACGCCATCCAAACTGTTTTCCCATCCCATATCAGCTCTTGTCCCTTTGAGAAATTAATCCGTACCGCCACGCCACCGGCGCATCCGGGTCCCCTGAGCTCTGCGAAGGGGGCCGCCGCGCCACCGGCGCATCCGGGTCCCCTGAGCTCTGCGAAGGGGGCTGCCGCGCCGCCGGCCGCCCCCGGCGCTCCCGCGGTGAAGCCTTTCGCTTCTCCCTATGTTTTGACTCAGGACCAGTTGAGCGCTATTTCCCGGCTCGGCATCAAGCTCTGGGAGCACAAAAATCACTCGACGGTCCTTTTCGGCCTTCCGGCCTCGGGCAAGACCGAAGTTTATCTGGCTCTCATCCATGAAGCCCTCGCGCTGGGCGGACAGGCCCTGTGGATGCTTCCTGAAATCTCCCTGACGTCAAGCTTCATGGAGCAGCTCAAATCCCGGCTTCCCTCCGAAGTGCGCGTTCTGCACAGCCGCGTTCCCGCCAAGTCCAGGCGCCAGGTTTGGCTTGAGGCTGCTTCCGGCGAGCCGATGGCCGTGGTGGGCACCCGTTCCGCGTGCTTCTTGCCTTTTAAAAACCTGCGCTGCGTGATCGTGGATGAGGAGCAGGATGAATCCTACCGCCAGGAGCAGGCGTCCCCCCGCTATCATGCGCGGGAGGTGGCTTCCGAGCGCGCCAAAGCCCACGAGGCTCTGCTGGTCCTGGGCAGCTCGACGCCGTCGTTGGAGACCTACTTTTTGGCCACGGAAAAAGCGTATGAGATCGTTTCGCTCAACTCCAGGGTGTCGCCGGTTAAAGAGCTTCCCGAGGTGGAGATCGTCAACCGGCGGCTTGAGCCGGGCAGCTTGTTTTGCGGCAGGCTCCTGGAGAAAATCGAGGCGCGCATCGCCAAGAAAGAGCAAGTCATCCTGCTGGTCAACCGCACCGGCATCGGACGCTGTTTCTACTGCGGCAAGTGCGGCTGGCTGGCCCGCTGCCCGAGCTGCGGAACGGCTTTGGCGCATGGGATTTACTCGGGACAAGAGCAAATGCGCTGCCGCCAATGCACGGAGACGTCCCCGGTTCCCCCCGCCTGTCCCGGCTGCCGGGCCGAAGGCGGCATGGAGCACAAGGGCGAGGGCACGCTCAAAGTGGTCTCGTCCTTGAAGCGGGAGTTTCCCCAGTCGCGCATTCTGAGGCTTGATCGCGATACGGTTCGCGACACCCGGGGAGGCGGCAGCATACTCCAGGACTTCACGTCGCAGGAGGCCGACATACTCGTCGGAACGCGGCTATTGGCCAAGGGACTGCATTTTTCCAATGTCTCCTTGTTGGGCATTCTCGACGCGGACGCCTGGCTTTACCAAAGCGATTTCCGCGCTTCCGAAAAGGCTTTCCACTTTTTTTTCCATGCCCTGGGACGCGCCGGCCGCGGGCCAAGCCCAGGCGAGGTGATTATTCAGACCTTCCATCCCGAGCACCCCGTCTTCGGCGCCGTCCACCGGAAGGATTATCTGCGCTTCGCCGAAGAGGAGCTCGAATTCCGCCGGGATTTGGGCTACGCGCCGTACGTCCAGATCGGCCACATGGAGGTTTCATCCGTCAAGAAAGAACTCGCTGAAAATTACGCCCATGAGCTCGCGGAAAAAATCCTGGCGCTGCCCGCGGCGCTGCGACCCGCGGGCATGGCCGAGCTGATGGAAGGCCAAATAGCGGTCTTGGGCCCGGCGGCCGTTCACGGAAGGCCCGCTCCCGCCTTCTCGATCCTGCTTAAATCCAAGCGTCTAGACGACCTCTTGGACGCATTTAAGCTGGCGCAGCAGAGTCCCCGGCCCTCCGCCGTCAAAATCAAGTTCAGCGTCGAATGAGCCCCAGCGAAACCAAATCCTCCATCGGGGAAAGCGCCGCGCTTTGCGCCCTGCCTCTGGCGTTGTTCGCCTTTTATCTTTACACGCTTTTTCCGACCCTGGCGCCGTACCGCGACAGCGGGGACATGGCCTCCAGCGCCTTCAGCCTGGGAATAGCTCACCCGCCGGGCTATCCTTTATATGTGCTGACGGGGCGCGCCGTCAGCGGATTTCTGAGTCTGGGCAACGTCGCCTATCGCCTCAATCTTTGGAGCGCCGCCTGCGCCGCCGCCGCCGCCGGCCTGCTGGCCCTGTTCCTTAAAAGAGCCGGCCTGGGCCTCTTCGCCGTGTTGAGCGCGGCGCTTCTGCTGGCCTTGACTCCCGCCTATTGGGCGCTGGCCCAGGTGTCGGAGATGTACGCGCTCAACGCCCTGGCGGCGGCGGCCGTCATCAATCTCTGGCTTGCGTCCCCCGCGCCCAGGGCTTTATGCCTGTGCGCGTTCCTGCTCGGCCTGGGGCTGGGCAACCATCAGACTTTGCTTTTTTTGATCCCCGCCAGCGCCTGGGTTTTCTGGAGGAGCGGCCTCAGGGACAAAAGCGCTTACGCGTGCGGCGCGGCCTTCTTTTTTCTGGGACTGGCGATTTACGCTTTTCTTCCGCTGCGCGCTTTCCAAGACCCTGTGCTCAATTGGGGGGAGCCGACCAACTTGAGAAATTTTCTGAGGGTTTTGACCAGGGCGGATATGGGCGGCGTCCGGCTGCATCCGGAAAGGCCCGCCGGCATCGCGGGTTTTTTTCAGGCCGGTCCAAACGCCCTGTTCGCGCTTAAGGCGTTCTTGTCCCAGGCAAACTGGGCGGGCGCCCTCTTGACTTTATGGGGCGCCGCGGCGGTTTACAAAAAACCTTGGGGTCAGGGCGTTTTGGCGGGGCTGGCCTTGTCGGGCCCCTTCTTCATCCTTTGGGCCAACTTGCCGCCGGGTGATCCGCAAAGCCTGCCGATTTTGGAGCCCCACCTGGTGCTTCCGGCGCTGCTCTGGGCCGCCCTCATCGGCGCGGCCCTCGGAGACTTGATCTCGCGCTTGGCCCGGATTTTGGGCCGCCCTCCGGCCGCCTTGGCCTTGGGGCTGCTGGTTGCGGGCGCCGCAAGCTATCAGATCTTGCGCTGGTGGCCCGACAAAAACCACCGCTTCAACTATTCGACCTACGACTATGGGCGCAATTTGCTGGCCTCCATGGAACCGGGTTCTTTGCTTTTCGACCCGGACGACACGACGGCCTTCGTTTTGAACTACCTCAACGTTTGCTACGGCAAGCGGCGCGATATCATTCCCATCCTGTACTACCGGACCTTTTGGGGCTACCGGCAATTAAAAAAAAGAGCGCCCGAAATTCTGCCTCCCCGCGAGTTCGCCTCCAGCGGGGAGTTGCTGGAGGGTTTGTTCGTCTACAATTTGGGCCTGGGCCGGGCGATGTACGCCGATTTGCCGCAAAAAGCGCCGCCGCCCTACCTCGCCTATCCGTCCGGTTTCGTTTACCGGATTCTTCCGCCTGGATCGTCTGAAGACGGAAAAGCGGAGCGGGAGCCCCCTGCGCAGCCCCAGGGACGGAGCCCTGGGACCCAGAAGCCCCAGAGGGGCGTGGGGAGCTCAGGGACGATGGAAGCTCCGGTGGAGCGTGACGAGGCGCGGCGGCGCCGGCTGCAAAATTCCATCATGAAGCTGGAGTTGGCTTCGATTCGCCCCCCGCCTTCGCATGAATTCTTCACCCGGCAGGCGTATTCCTACGGCGCCTGGGACCTCAACAACCTGGGTGTGGAGGCATTGAAGGATGGAAAACTGGATGCCGCGGAGAACCTGCTGCGCCGGGGCTTGGTGATGAAGCCGGAGATGTCCGAGGGCTGGAGCAATCTGGGAAATATTTTTTTCGCCAGGCAGCGCTACGGCGCCGCCGCCGCCTGCTATCGGACGGCTCTGCGCATCGACGCCAAGCCGGTTCACCACTACAACGCCGGCCGGGCCCTGTGGGCCGACCGGCAGCTTGAAGAGGCGGAGCGGCATTATCAAGCCGCGATCCGGTTGGGGCGGCTGCCGGAAGCGAGCAACGACTTGGGCCTGCTATATTTCAGGAGCGGCCGGCTGCCGCAAGCGCTCGAATTCTGGAAAGAAACGGTTCGCGCCGCCCCAGGCTACGCGCCGGCGTGGTTTAATCTCGGTCTTGGATACGCCTCGGCGGAGCGGCCCGCCGAGGCTATCGAAGCTTTCACGCGCTTCAAAGCCTTGGCCGCCTCGGCTGAGGATTTAAAGGACGCCGAGCGCTGGCTCGCTGTCTTGCGGCGAAAAATTAAGTAGAATGTGGCGATGAAAACGGCTTTGGAGTCCATCCGGCGCGGCGCCGTCGAACTTTTCACGCAAAACGACCTTGAAGAGAAGCTCGCCCAAAAAAGGCCGCTCCGGGTCAAGTGGGGGGCCGACCCGACCTCCCCCGACCTGCACCTGGGCCACGCTGTCGTCCTGAACAAGCTGCGGACTTTTCAGGACCTGGGCCACCACGCCGTGCTGATCCTCGGCGACTTCACCGCGCAAGTGGGAGACCCCTCCGGCCGCGACAAAACCCGCCCCGCGCTGAGCTTTGAGACCATCGAAAAAAACGCGCGGACCTACCAGCGCCAGGCCTTTAAGATATTAGACCCGGCCAAGACGGAAATCCGCTTCAATTCGGAGTGGCTGGCGCCCGTTTTTAGAGTGCAGCGCGCCATCGAGGCGGGGTCGCCGCTGCAGGCCTTCCTCACGCGCTATTCGGTCCTGCGGCTTTTGGAGCGCGAAGAGTTCACCCAAAGGCGCAAGCAGGAGCTGCCGATCACTTTGGCGGAAATCCTTTATCCTCTGTTCCAGGCGTACGATTCCGTCGCGGTCAAAGCCGACGTGGAAATCGGCGGCAACGACCAGCTTTTCAATCTCTTGATGGGCCGCCAGATGCAGAAGGATTTTTTCCAGCCGCCTCAGGTCGTCTTGACCCTGCCGCTTCTGGAGGGCACCGACGGCGTCAAAAAAATGTCGAAAAGTTATGGGAACACCATCGCCCTGGAAGAGGCCCCGGCCGATATGTTCGGCAAGGCGATGTCCCTTTCCGATCCCCTGATGCTGCGCTATTATGAGCTGTTGACCGACGCCGACTTAAACGCGGTAAAAGCCGTCCATCCCAAACAGGCCAAGCTGGATTTATCCGAGAGGCTGGTGAAAAGCTTCCACGGCGCGGAGGCCGCTCGCCAGGCGCGCGCGGAGTTCGAGAGAGTCTTCAGCCGCAAGGAGACTCCCTCCGATATCCCCTCCTTTCGCCTCCCCAGGGCTTCGATGACTTTGGTGGAGGTCATGGTCGAGTCCCAAACCGCCCCCAGCAAGAACGAGGCCAGGCGGCTGCTCAAGCAGCGGGCCGTCCGCGTCAAGGATAAACTCTGTCTGGCGGACGAGCCCTTGAAAATCGCCGGAGAAGCCATCCTCCAAGTCGGCAAGCGCCAATTCCGGAAGCTCCTTCCGCCGGAATAGCTCTCGGAGAGACGCGCCTGCCGCAAACCGGTGAAATTGCGTTGAAAATTACGGGGAAAGGCGCTATACTATTTTTAGAACCACGGGAGGCGCCCATGCTGACTCTGACGGAAAACGCCGTAAAACAGGTGAAATCCTACTTTGAAGCCGACTCTCAAATCCGGGGCAAGGCCTTGCGCATCGCCCTCAAGCCGAGCGGCTGCGCCGGTTTTGAATACGCCTTCAGCTTCGACGACAAGAAAGACGGCGACGTGAACGCCGGTTTCGACGGCTTTGAGGTCGTCGTCGACGCTCTTTCCTACGAGAAGCTGAATGGCTCGACCCTCGATTACGAGCAAAGCGAGACGCGCTCCGGCTTCAAGATATCAAATCCCCAGGTCAAGGGCACTTGCGGCTGCGGGAAATCGAACCAGTTTTAGGAGCGGCATCGATGCTGACGATAACGCCGGCCGCGGCGCGAAAAATCAAGGCTGTTCTCGCCGGACAAAACATGCCCGGCGGATTTTTGCGCCTGAAGGTTCTGGCCGGCGGCTGTTCGGGAATGCGCTACGAATTTCAGTTCACGGATAAGCGCACTCTCGGAGACGCGGTGGCGGAGCTTTACGGCGCCAAAGTGGCGGTGGATGCCCGCACCTTGAATTTCGTCAAAGGCGCCGTCGTCGATTATAAGGAAAGCCTTATGGCTTCCGGCTTCGAGCTCAAAAATCCAAACGCGTCAGGCTCCTGCTCCTGCGGCGCCTCTTTTTCGGTCTGATGGCGGTCGAGCTTGCGCCGTCCGCCGCCGGCGAACC
>MGUX01000133.1:17299-31113 GCA_001800185.1 Elusimicrobia bacterium RIFCSPLOWO2_12_FULL_59_9 | reverse complement strand
TGGAGGTGGCCCGGGCGCTTGAGCGGGCTTTGGGCATGCCCAAGCCGCCGCTGCATATCGAAGCGTTCGATATCTCCAACCTCTTCGGCAAGCAGGCCGTGGGTTCCGTGGTGTGCCTGCGCTCCGGCGAGCCGCTATTGGGCCACTACCGCCGCTTCCGGGTCCGCACCGTCGCCGGAATCGACGATTTCGCCATGATGCGGGAGGTCGTGGGCCGCCATTTGACCAGGCTTGTCAAAGCGAAATCGGAGCTTCCCGATCTCGTGCTCATCGACGGGGGCAAGGGCCAGCTCGCCGCCGCCGTCCAGGCCGCCCAATCGGCGGGCGTTTCGGTGTCCTTGGCGGGCTTGGCCAAACGCGAAGAGGAAATTTTCGTTCCCGGCCGGGAGGAGCCCGTGCGGCTTTTAAGAAGCGATCCGGCGCTGCACTGGCTGCAGAGGGTCCGCGACGAGGCCCACCGCTTCGCGATCAGCTATCACCGGCTTTTGCGCAAAAAAAGGCTATTGGAGGAAGCATGAAAATTCCGAGGCGCGTCCTCAAAGCGATGGAAAAATATCCTGTTTTTTACCGGCAGGTGTGGAAGGCCTGCGCCGTGATCGCGCCGGGCCGCACGCGCAGCTACGGCTGGCTCGCCCGCAAAATCGGCCGCCCCGGGGCGGCGCGCGCCGTGGGGCGGGCTCTGGCCGCAAATCCTTTCGCGCCGCTAGTTCCCTGCCACCGCGTCATCCGCGCCGACGGCGGCCTCGGGGGTTATTCGGGCCCCGGAGGGCAGGCCGCGAAGATCAGGCGGCTTCAAGCGGAAAAAAAGCGGGCGCTGCCCTGATTATTTAGACGCCAGCTCGCCCATCTCGAACATGGGCATGAACATGCAGATGACGATCGCTCCCACCACCGTTCCCAAAAACACGATGACCAGAGGCTCGATCATAGAGGTCAGGCCTTTGACCGCGGCGTCCACCTCCTGATCGTAAAAATCGGCGATTTTGTTCAACATCTGGTCCAGGGAGCCCGTCTCCTCTCCCACGGCGATCATTTGGATGACCATGTTGGGAAAAACGTGGGCGTCTTTCAAGGGATCGGTCATGCGCTGGCCTTCCTTGACCGCTTCGCGGGCGGAGCGGATGGCTTTTTGAACGACCACGTTGCCGGCGGTGGCCGCCACCGTGTCTAAGGCCTGCATGATGGGAACTCCGGATTTAAGCAGCGTTCCCAACGTGCGCGTGAATTTCGCGATGGCGACTTTTTTCAGCAGAATGCCGAAAACGGGAACTTTCAGAGACCAGGTGTCCATCTTTTCACGTCCCGTTTCGGTCTTGTACCAGCGCATGATCCCGTAGACGATGCCGATGGGAATGGCGATGACCAGATAGAAGTAGTGCCGCATCGCGTCGGAAATCGTGATTAAAATTTCGGTCGGCAGCGGGAGCTTGGCGTTGAAGCTCGCGAAAATTTCCTTGAAGGTGGGGATGACGCCGACCATCAGGAACACGGTGACGCAAAAAGAGACGCTGACCACCACCGCGGGATACATCATGGCGCTTTTGACCTTCGCTTTGAGGGCTTCGGCCGACTCCATGAAACCGCTGAGCCTTTGCATGATCGTGTCCAGGATGCCGCCCACTTCCCCCGCCCGGATCATGGAAACGTAGAGCGGCGGGAACGCGTCGGGCTGCTTGTCCATCGCGTCGGCGATGGAGACGCCGCTTTCGATGTCCTGCCGGATGCTGGTCAGGGCGAGCTTAAAAGGCGGATTTTCAGCCTGGGATTCCAAAATCGAGAGGCTCTGGACGATCGGGACGCCGGCCGAGACCATGGTGGACATCTGGCGGGAAAAAATGACCAGATCGGCCGTGGTCGGCTTGGGCTTCATGGGATTGTATTCTTTGATTAAATCCTTGAAGGTTCTCGTTTTCGGGGCGATGTTCAGCACGGTGAGATTTTGCGCCTTGAGCTTCTGCTTGGCCACGCGCAGCTCGGCCGCTTCGATGACGCCTTCCATGATTCCGCCGTTGGCCGCTTTGGCGCGGTAAGCGTAGGTCACTATCGGCATGGGAGATCCTCCTTCTTACTTAATAAAGCGTCCGGCCCGGCTCAAATCGGAACCTGCCTGCCCGTTTGCCGGCTATTTTGCTGTACGAGCTGCCGGAAATCCTGGGCGTCGGTGCAATGGGTCAGTCCGTCTTGAAGGCTGATGGCGCCGTCCATGACCAGTTTGGCCAAGGCGTAGTTCATGGTCTGCATGCCGTACTGGGAGCCGGTTTGGATCATGGTATGGATTTGCTCGAGCTTTTTTTCGCGGATCAAGTGGCGCACGGCGGGCGTCGCCATCAGCACCTCCGCGGCCAAAGCCCGGCCGGCGCCGGAGGCCATGGGCACGAGCTGCTGGCTGAAGACGGCCTGCAGGACGAAAGAAAGCTGGATCCGGATCTGCTCCTGCTGGCCGGATGGAAACACGTCGATGATGCGGTTGAAGGTCTGGACGGAATCCTGGGTGTGCAGCGTGGCCAGGACCAGGTGGCCGGTTTCGGCCACGTTGAGCGCCGTCGAGATGGTTTCAAGATCGCGCATTTCACCGATCAGGATCACGTCCGGGTCCTGGCGCAGGATGTATTTGAGCGCCTGCGAAAACGACTCGGTGTCGGAGCCCACCTCCCTCTGGTTGACCAGGCTCTTGCGGTGCTCGTGGACGAACTCGATGGGATCCTCGATGGTGACGATATGCATGGACTCGTTTTGATTGAGGTAATTGATCATGGAGGCCAGCGTGGTCGACTTTCCGGAGCCGGATTCCCCGGTGATCAAAATGATGCCGTTGCTGAGCTCCATGAGCTTGAAGCTGACGGGCGGCAGGCCGAGCTCTTCGAAGGATTTGAAATCCGAGGGAACCGCGCGGATGGCCGCTCCGACCCGGCCCCGCTGGCGGTAGACGTTCATGCGCAGGCGGCCCAGGCCCTCGATGGCGAAGGCCATGTCGATTTCGTTGGTCTGCTCGAAACGGCTGCGCTGCTGCTCCGACATCAGGGAATAGACCAGCCTTTGGCAGGCGTCGGGCGTCAGCGGCTCGAAAGGGGTCTGGATCAGGTGGCCGTCGATGCGCAGCACCGGCGGGACGCCGCTGGTCAAATGCAGGTCCGAGGCCTGCTTCTGCCGCATCAGCAGAAACAATTCTTTGAGGGTCGAGGCCGGCATCGTCATTCCGTTCCCGTCACGCGAAGCATCTCCTCGAAAGTGGTGATTCCCCGCAGCACCTTGAGGGTGGCCACGTCCTGCAAAGTCAGCATGCCCTGCTTGATGGCGATCTCCTTGATTTTTCCCTCCTGGGCGTGCTGGTGCACCAGTTCCCGGATGGGCTCGTTGATTTCCAGCACCTCATGGATTCCCTGCCGGCCCCGGTAGCCCGTATGGGCGCAGTTGTCGCAGCCCCGGCCGCGGGCCAAAGTGATTTTGCCCTGGCTGTTTCTGGCGAGCCTCTTGGGAATGCCGAATTTGGCGAAGGAGTCCACGTCCACGGAGTAGTACTCCTTGCAGTTGGCGCAGATGACGCGCAGGAGCCTTTGGGCGATGACCATCAGCAGCGAGGAGGAGATCAAGAAAGGCTCGATATCCATGGTGCCCAGGCGCGTGACGGCGCCGGGAGCGCTGTTGGTGTGCAGGGTGGAGAGCACCAGATGTCCCGTCAAAGCGGCGTTGATGGCTATAAGGCCGGTTTCCTTGTCGCGGATTTCGCCCACCATGATCACGTCCGGGTCCTGGCGCAGGAAGGAGCGCAGCGCGCCCGCGAAAGTGAGGCCGACCGCGGCGTGGGCCTGGACCTGGTTGATGCCTTCCACGGTGAATTCCACCGGGTCTTCGACGGTCATGATGTTGACGCCCTCGGTGTTTAAGACCGACAGGGTGGAATAAAGCGTAGTGGACTTGCCGGAGCCGGTCGGGCCGGTCACCAAAATGATGCCGTGGGGGCAGCGGACGCATTTTTTGTAGATGGCCATGCTTTCGGGCTCAAGGCCCAGACTGGCGAGGTCGAGCTTCAAGGCGGAGGAGTCGAGAATGCGCATGACGATTTTCTCGCCCGGGGCGCAGGGACAGACCGAAAGGCGCATGTCGATTTCCTTCGCGCCGATTTTGAGCTTGATGCGGCCGTCCTGGGGGACGCGCCTCTCCGAAATGTTTAAATTAGCCATGATTTTCAGGCGCGAGACGATGGCGTTTAAATAGTGCTTGGGCGGCGCGGGCTGCTGGTGCAGCACGCCGTCTATGCGGAAGCGGATGCGCAGGGACTTGGCGTAGGGCTCGATGTGGATGTCGGAGGCTTTGGCTTTAATCGCCCTGGCCAGGATGACGTTGACAAGCTGGATGACCGGCGCCGATTCCTTTTCGCCCAGGATGTTGATGCTGTCGCCGCCGGAGAGGTCCTCTTTTTCTTCCTTGATAACGTCGATGCCCGGAGTGTCGCCGTCCGCGGTTTTGCCGATGATGTCGTTTAAGGCGGTGTCCTGGGACTCCTGCACCCCGTAATACGTGTCGATGGCTTTTTTTATCTCCTGGTCGGAGGCCAGCACCATTTTGACGTTGTAGCCGGAGATGGCTTTGAGGTCGTCCAAGACCATGATGTTCAGGGGGTCGCCCATGGCGACCATCAGCGTTTGGCCCTCGATTTGAACGGGAATCAGGTTGTGCGTGCGGGCGATGTTTTCCGGCGTGGTGTCGATGACCGTTTTTGGAATCGGGCTGTATTTATCAATGCGCTCGTAGTTGATGCCGCACTGCTTGGCCAAAAAGGTCAGGAGCTCGTTTTCCGAGATGATGTTTTCCTGGATGAGGACGGTGCCCAGCTTGCTGCCGTTTTTCTTTTGGATTTCCAGGGCGTCTTGGAGCTGCTTGAAGGTGATGCGCTTGGATTGGACCAAGAGCTCCCCCAGCCGCCTGGACAGCAGGAGGGATACGGAAGGAATTCCAGCGGTTTCTTTTTCGGCCATACAAACAAAAAGCCCACAGCCCCATCTCGGCGGGTGGGCTTGCGTCGTCACTATATATGTACCGGCTTGAGGGTTTTTTGTCAAGGCCTCTCTCTAGGGGAGTGGTAAAGTGGTAGAGTGATAAAGTGATATAGGGCGCAAATCTATCACTTCTCCAAATATGGAACGCCCCATAAAGTTTTTTTCCTCCGATCGAAGGTTCCTGCTGGCACTGCTTGCGCTATTAGCGCTTTCGGGCCTTGTCGTGTGGCCGGTGGGGGAGTTCCCCTTAAACGACGCCTGGTCCTACGCCCGGTCCGTGCGTATTTTCATGGAGGACGGCCGTTTTGTTTTAGGCCAGTTTGCCGTCGCTTCGCTGATCTTTCAAGTTTTTTGGGGCGGGGTGCTGGCGAAATGTTTCGGGTTTTCGTTCCTGCTTTTGCGCTTGGCGACGCAGGCTTGGAGCTTCGCCGGGCTGGCCGTATTCTACCTGATTTTAAGACGCCTGGAGGTGGACCGCAAGCGGGCGTTTTGCGGCGTCCTATTGTGCCTGTTTAATCCGGTGTATTTCAACCTTTCCTATACCTTTATGACGGAGATCCCTTTCCAGACGCTCACGCTCCTGGCCATTTTCTTTTTCTTGAAAGCGGAGAGGGGCGGCGGCGCGGCGCCTTGTCTGTGGTCGGGCGTGTGCGCCGGACTGGCGGTTTTGGCGCGGCAGACGGCGGCGCTTCTGCCGGCCGCGATGCTCTTGGCGCTTTTTTGGAGCGGCCGGTGGCGCGGCTTTTCCAAGCGCCGGGCCGCCTGCCTGATTTTACCGCCTTTGGCGGCCGCGGCCGGAGTGCATTATTGGTACGTAAAATTCCACGCGGTGTCGAATCAGTTTTTCAAAAGATGGGAGCAATTGGGAGACGTGGGGCCCGGCCCGACGGCGGACAACGTCTTCGGCATCCTGTTTTATATCGGATTTTTCCTTCTGCCGCTCATTTGCGGCGGGCTTTGGGAGCGCCGCCGGGAGACCTGGGATTTTATCCGCGAGCGCAAGCGGCTGTTCGTTTTTTTCTCCGTGTTTATCCTGGCGGGGATTCTGAATTTCTGGATAAAGTTCGCCGACCGCCGGGGACCGGCCGCCGTTTGGCAGCCTCTGATGCCTTATGCGTCCAACGTCTTTTATGATTTCGGCCTCGGTCCCATGACTTTGCCGGACGTTTACGTCGTGGACCGGCCTTTCGCGGGGGCCTGGGGCCCCGGCTTTCGCGCGGCGTTGACGGCGGTGACGGGCCTAGGCGTTTTTGGGCTGCTGGCGCTCTTGGCCGCGCATTGGAGTCAACTGAAGGAGGCGTGCCGCAAGCCCGGACCGGCCGTTTTCGCCTTTTACGCGCTGCTCTACGCCGGGTTTTTGCTCGTCACTTCCCATTCCAAAAACGGCCTTTTTGACCGCTATCTCATGATTTTTGTCGCCCCCGCCGCGGCGGTGATGCTGGCGGCCGGGCTCAAACTCCACGTCCGGGCTTTCCTTTCGGTTCTGGCCGTCTTCGCCCTGTTTTCCGTTTTAGGCACCCAGGATTATTTCAGTTGGAACCGCGCTCGCTGGGACTTATGCCGCGTTCTCATGCAGGAGTACCGGGTTCATCCTTCCAAGATCATGGCGGGTTTCGAGTTCTATTCCTTTATGGGGCCCAATGATTTCGGCTCCATGCAGGGGGCTCCGGAGTTGGGCTACGTCCCGTCCACCGAGCGCTCCAAAGACCGCTTCGTCGTCACTTACGCCCCCGTCAAGGCCGGCAAGGTCTTGGCCGAGCTTCCATTTTTTTCCCTGATCCGCCCAGGCCGTCCGAGGCTGTATTTATCCGTTTTGGAGGACGGCGAGCATTTTCCGAACCAAAAATGAGCTTGAAATAGTTTGACGGAGCGTCGTCGTGGTTTGATGAGCCAAGCTTCCTTTCTTTGTTCGTTGCCGTTGTTGAGACGCTAAAACAAATTCTTAGTTCGGGGGGCCTGCCGCCGGGTTTGCCCTCAGCCCCCTGGCCCCGTTGGGAACCCTCCCGTGGTTCCCCTCCACCGACGGGAAGTCGGCGGAGCCACCCTTCCGCTAAGGGGGCTTAAGGGCAAATCCCGGCGTCACCCCCCTTGGGAATTATGGAATTGAAAATTTGTCGGTTGCCAACGTGCTTGTCATTCCAGTTGGGGATTGCGAGTCGGATCTGTTGCACTCGCAGCACGTATCGCAGTCCAGTTTGTTACACCTTGTACTAAACCCAAATGTGCGGCCAGCATCAGCCTCTTGCCCATGCGGGACACTGCCGTTTCAATGGACATCTCTTACAGTGAGGGCCTTTCTGTGGATCGTATTTTCTGTTCTGAACTGCCTTGAAAATATTTTCTAGCTGCTCTGGAGCATTTTCCCTCAGTTCCTTTGCCTTGAGACGCACCAACTTCTCCGGGGAAAGTACGGGTACCAATTCAACAAGATCCACTGCCTTTCCAAATTTCGATCCCAATAGACCTGCACAAGCTTGGAGTCTATACTGGCGGATATTTTCAGAAGGGATGTCTGGTGATGTCTTCCATTCCTTTAGGACCATAGCACCCTGTCTATTCTCGACGAGAGCATCGATAGCGCCCTCTACTTGGCCTCCACTCCCGACATAACGGTAGCGATGTTCGACATCGATCACGGCCTTGCAAGTCCGTCTCAGGTCATCCGTGATTGCTCTGAACCCCTCTTCGACTCGCTCAACAATAGGCCGAGGCAGCTTCCGTAGGGGCGAATCGCCATACTTAAGTCCTTCCTGGAGACATTTGCTGATATCCGCATTAGGCCACGCGGAGAGGAACAATTCCAGCGCTTTGTGCATTCGAGAGCCCATACTCTGAGACTTGGACCATTCTGGCAGAAAGCGTCCCTCATGATAGGCAGCAAACTTGAGAGGACATTGCCTGTATAGGTCTAGGTGGGTCGCCGCTACTAATGGAGGCGGTGCGGAGCGAGCCCTTTCTGTCTGAATTGGATGGATTTGGATCTCTTCGCGTCTGTAGGGAACGCGAGAAAGATGACGCCCGAAGTTTTTGAGCCTTCCGAGAGTCTCCTGGAGCCTATCCATGGTATGAACCAAAACCAATATATGTTTCGCCCGCGTCATACCAACATAAGCAAGCCTGGCGTCTTCGGCACTTCCTTCGCGTGGAAACTTTTTTCCCCATGTCATTAAGAGCACAATGGGAAACTCAAGACCCTTGGCTGCGTGGATCGTCATGACCTGGACCGCATCCTTTCTAGGAACGACCGCCGCGGTGACAGTCACATCCCGGTCCTGAGTTTTTTTGAGGGCCGGCCATGCCTCGTCAAATGGCAGGGAGCTCGCACGGTCTACCGCATCGGCCGCCATTGCGAGGGGCCGAAGCGTTCGCAATTCTTCAAAGTCGCCGTGCCGAAGTGACCGGCCGAGGAGGCTGAAAATTTCTCGCCGATGATAAAGTTTATTCAGCACCTCGCCGGCTTTCCAGTGGGGGACACCCCCATGAGAGGCAGTTCCAATTATTTTTTCCAAAGCCCTCTCTGTGCTGGTGGAGTGAAATTGAAACTGTAGAGCGTATTCCCCTGCCTTCCTTTCCAGCCTTTTGATGGTATTGGAGGTGAGGTCGCGGGAAAGAATGGCTATATCCGATGGAGAGAGTCCGCGCCGATCATTAAGAAGGGCCGAAGCAAAACGCAGAGCTTGATCTAGATTTCCTCTGTATGCTGGATGAACATCGCCGCCATTCCATTTGGCTGCGTCTAGAGGTCCAAGCATCCCTTCCTTGCGAAGCCGCGGGAGACGTTTGGAGAGAAAACGGAACGCGTTGTCTAAAATCGGCTGGGTAGAGCGGAAGTTTTGGGTTAAGAAATACCGTTTCGCTTTAAGCTTTCTAATTAACTTCAACGGGTCGGGATTCGCTCCACGCCATTCGTAGATTTGCTGGCAAGGATCGCCCACAATCCAGAGATTCCTCCCCGCCAAGAGCCGCAGAACCTCGGCCTGAGAACTGCTGGTGTCTTGAAACTCGTCTACCAAGACCGCATGGAAACGAGATGTGAACTCGCGCCGGATATTCTGATCTTCGCGCAAAAGACGCAGAAACCGTTGCCGCAGTCCGTCGTGATCACAAAACCCGAACTTCTTTATTTTCTGCAAGTATCTCCCAGTGCAATCCTTCAGGCGTATTCGAGCCGTTCTCCAGCTATAGCAACCAGAGCCCGAAAAGATTTCAGAAGTTTTGTCCCACCAGTTGCCCCGCATACGCTCAAATGCTTGCCGTAGTTGTTGTTCCAGGCGATGCCTTTCTCCTGGGTCCTCAGCGACCTCTGCGCGGTAAGCATATTCCAGGAGTGCTTGCAGACTCTGGGCATCTTTGAACGCGCTGTCTATTCGGAGAGTCCATGGAGCATCGCTCCAGGCTTCCCACGCGCACTCGCGGAGCAAGACTCTCTGTTCAGCGTCCCCGATCAACTGGAAGTGCGATAGCCAGCCCCTTCTGGCGGCTTCAGCAGCCAAGTCGGAAGTTAAGGCATCAATTGTCGAAATTTTCAACTTTCTCGTCCGATCTCCCAACTTTTCTCTGGCTCTTTGATACAGTTCGGCGGTAGCTTTTCTGGTGAATGTCGTGACTGCAATTTTCTCCGGTTTCAAGCGCTTTTTCTTCACAAGGTAAACGATTCGTTCGCAAAGGGTCTGGGTCTTTCCTGTGCCTACGCCGGCGATGACGCATGCCGGGCCACTACGATGCGACACCGCCAACTTCTGCTCTTGGGTTAATTCAGGGGCATTCCTTGAGTTTGAGAGCGCTATGTGGGGCGCCAAGGGGGAACCTTGACTATGCCTATGTAACTGCATAATCTAAGTATAAGGGTAGAAGCCCTCATTTGCAAACTTTCCACATTTGGACCGTAGAGATTTGTTCCAGTGGAAAAGAAAGGTTGTCTGAAGTCTTAGAGATCCACCACTCTCTCGAACTTCATGGGAATTTTAAAGACGTTGTGCTCCAGTAGGCGGGCCGGGTGGCGTCGTGGGGTTGGATCGAGTCGAGGAGGAACCGGCGCGACAGTCGCTGGGCCGGCCGTTCGCAGAGCTCGCGGCACCCGGCGCACCAGTGGTGCCCGCTCCGGCCGCAGGGTGATGGGGCCCTACGGCGACAGGCCCTGGACCGCCGTATAGAGGAAAGGCGTCCGGCCATTGAGTCCGGCCGCTACAATTTGGTAGGATAATGACATGTACGCGATTATTGAAACGGGCGGCAAGCAGTACTGGGTGAGCCCCAAAGACACCATCCAAGTCGAGCTTTTGGACAAGCCGGTCGGCGAAAAGATGTCCTTTAAGGCCCTGTGGACCGGGGAGGAGATGGAGGTCGGCTACGGAAAAAACTCCGCGCCGTCCGCAAGCGCTCCGGAGGCTTCAGACAAGACGCTTCCCGTGGCGACTGTCACGGCGCAAGTGGTGCGCCATTTTCTCGGCCGCAAACTCATCGTTTTTAAAAAGAAACCTAAAACGGGCTACACCAGAAGGCAGGGGCACCGTCAAAATTTGACGGAGCTTAAGATCGAGGCGATAGAGCTGAATTGAAAGCGGCGGGTTAGACCATGGCCGGAACAAAATCTCAAGGTTCATCCGTAAACGGGCGCGACAGCGCGGGCAAACGCCTGGGCGTCAAACGCTACGGCGGCGAGCAAGTGCTGCCGGGGACCATCATCGTGCGCCAGCGCGGAACCCAGTTTTTGGCGGGACGCAACGTCAAGTTGGGCTGCGATTTCACCATTTTTTCCACAATTGCCGGCCGGGTCAAATTCGAGTGGGCCTATCGCGGGAAAAAGCGCATCAGCGTCTATCCCGATACGGCTCCGGCTAAGGCTCCCGGCATCCTCCGCGGAGCTTCGGATACCAGCCGGGGAGTCGGAGACTCCCAGCGTGCTGGCACTGGAAGCGCCAGTGGCGCTGCTCCGGCCGGAGATCCGGCCGCTTGATTAGGGCTTCGGCACTTTTCTCATCCATTCACACATGAAACGATCTCATCTCCCCCGCAAGGGGGATTTTTATTCATCCCGTTTTGTGGATACGGCGACGCTGTTTGTGCACGGCGGCCGCGGCGGCGACGGCTGCCTCGCCTTCCACCGGGAAAAATACGTGCCCTTCGGCGGCCCCAGCGGGGGCAACGGCGGCAAGGGGGGCGACGTTTATTTGGTCGCCGACCCGGGCCGCACCACCCTTCTGGATTTAAGCCTCCATCCCCATATCGCCGGAGACGACGGCGCCCACGGTCGGGGCAGCCAATGCCACGGCGCGGGAGGAAAGGACGTGTCCGTCCCGGTGCCCATGGGCACGATGATTTATCGCGACGGCAAATGCGTCGCCGACTTGTGCGCGCCCGGGCAAACGGTTCTCGTCGCGCGCGGCGGCCGCGGCGGCCGGGGCAACGCATCTTTCAAGTCCAACGCCAATAAGGCCCCCAGAATACGAGAAAGAGGGCTGCCCGGGGAGGAGTTCCGGCTGGAGTTGGAGCTCAAACTTTTGGCCGACGTGGGGCTGGTGGGCCTTCCGAACGCCGGAAAATCCATGCTTCTGTCGGTGGTCTCCAAGGCCCGCCCCAAAGTCGCCGATTACCCTTTTACGACGCTGTCCCCGCATCTCGGCGTCGCTCGCCATAAGGAGGTGAGCTTCGTCGTGGCGGATATCCCCGGCTTGATCGAAGGCGCCCATTTGGGAAAGGGTCTAGGCGACGCCTTTTTAAGGCATATCGAGCGCACCCGATTGGTCATCCATCTTATCGATCCTTTCGGATTCGGGACGCAAAGCGCTTGGGATGGAGTTCGCACCATCCGCCGGGAAATGAAAAGCTTCGGGGGAGGTTTGGATCAAAAGCCCGCCGTTTGCGCCGTGACGAAGATGGATCTCACCGGCGCGGAAGATCAGCTTAAAGCGCTAAAGAAGCGCTGTAAGAAAATTGAATTTTTTCCGATATCGTCAGCGACCGGCGCCGGCATCGAAAAGCTGTTGGACGAGGCGCTCCGGCGCTTGAGCCGCATTCCTCCGCCCACAGTGGGCGCTTATGGCTTTGAGCAGGAGCAAGCCCGCCGTTTCGGAAAAAAACCCGCCCAAGCCATGGAGGTGGAAAAAGAGGCTCCGGGAGTGTTCCGTATTCAAGGGAGGCCCCTTGAAGAGTTGGCCCTGGCCACCGACTTTGCGTTGCCCGAGGCGGAGCAAAGATTCAAGCAGGCGCTCAAGCGCTGGAAGGTCGACCGCCGGCTCAAGCGGCTGGGCGCGGCCGCCGGAGACGCCGTTTGGATCGGCGAGCATGAATTTGAGTGGACGGAGGACGCGCCGAAGTAAGAGATGTCAGCTCAAAATTGTAAAAGCCCAATCTATTTTGTAGAATAAAGTGTCATGGCTCAAACGACATGGATGCCGAGCAAAGAGTTCACGGAGCGCCAACGGCGCCGCCAGAAGCTGGACGCCTCCGGGCAGGTTTTGGGCCGCTTGGCGAGCCGGATCGCGGTGATGCTCTCCGGCAAGGACAAGCCGTTTTGGACCCACTCCCTGGACTGCGGCGATTTCGTGACGGTGACTCACGCCGCCAAAATGCGCTTCACGGGCCGCAAGCTGAAGCAAAAAATGTATTTCCGGCACTCCGGCTACGCGGGCGGCGCTAAAACCGTCAGCTTGGAGCTCCAGATGTCCAAAGACCCCACCAAGGTGCTTAATCTGGCCGTGTACAGAATGCTTGACGATAATAAATTGCGCGCGCGCCAGATGGTGCGATTGAAAATTTATGCGGCGGAGGAGCGCGGAAAAAATGGCTAAAATCGTGAAATTGAAAGGCGTCGACACCGTTTTGGCGACCGGCCGCCGCAAAACCTCCGTGGCTCAAGTGCGCATGGTTCAGCAGGGATCCGGGAAGTTTTCCGTCAACGCTCAAAGCTTGGATCAATTTTTCGGCGGAAACCTCAAGTGCATCCATTCCGCGATGGCTCCGGTTCGCCTGATCGAGGAGGCCGCGGGCTACGATTTTTATGTCAAAGTCGCCGGCGGCGGCCTGACGGGACAAGCCGAGGCCATTAGCCACGGCATCGCGCGCTCCTTGGCCGCGTTAGACGACAAGAAGCGCAAGGCGATGAAAAAAGAGGGCTTTTTGACGCGCGACGCGCGCATGGTCGAGCGAAAAAAGTCCGGCCGGCCCAAGGCCCGCAAACGCTTCCAGTACTCGAAACGTTGACCGAATTCCTCCATTGGGAATTCGCCCGTTTCCCGGCATCTGCCCACCCCATGCAAGAGGTTTTCTCCGCCTGTGGCCGCTGAAACCTTGAGAAAGGTCAAAGTGCGCGGCTTGGCGCGCCTGGCCTCCCTGATTTTCGGCGGATGGGGAATCCTCGTCGGTCTCAAGGGCCTCTATGACGTCCTCTGGGGCGAGCCGGAAGCCAATATCTATGCGCCCCAGCCGTGGGGTTTCGTTTCCAAGGAAGCGTGGCTCCGCTACGGGGGTTTCGAGACGGTTTACGGCTTGGCATGCGCGGCGTTGGCCCTCTGCCTGTGGCGCTATTCCCGCCTGCTTCCGGAAACTGTGGAACGTCCCCCGCGGCCGCCTTCAACCATATTTTTGAATGATTAAGGTCGGCTGCTGCGGATTTCCCATCGCCCGGTCCCGCTACAGCCGCGATTTTTCAGTCGTTGAAATCGCGGCCACATTCCTCCGGCTGCCGCAATGGCAGACGATTCGCAGATGGCGCGAGGAAGTTCCGCCGCCGTTTGAATTCACTTTGAGAGCCTGGCGCCGGATCACGCATCCCTCCGACAGGGAGAGCCCGGGCTCGGGATATTTCCGCGACACGCC